>JAYTRB010000150.1:0-8413 GCA_043746425.1 Planctomycetia bacterium | reverse complement strand
TCGCGAACTTGCGCTTTGTCGAGAGTATCGCGGTTCTCGTCAATCACACTCAGAAACAACTCGAACGATTGATTGAGGATGTTTTCCCACAATGTCTTGTCACGGTCTGTCATGGCTCGAAAGGGGCTGAGCGAATCTTTGAATTCGCCAGTCTTGAGCGGCACGGCCTTGAAGCCAATCTTCTCGGCGATGTCGGTCACTTCATAATGTGGAATAATGACGCCGATGGAGCCTGTCCAGGTGGTGGGTTCGGCGAAAATCCTGCCGTTGGTTCCCGCCCCCATGGCGACGAAATAACCTCCCGAGGTGGCGTAACTTCCCATCGACACGACAACCGGCTTTTTGTCGCTGAGCATCTTGAGTTCGTGGTAGATCCGGTGGCTGTCGGTGACGGTACCGCCCGGCGTGTCGACAGCCAGGAGTACGCCTTTGACTCGATCGTCATTCCGGGCCTTTTTGATGGCTTTAATCACGCGATCAGAAAACGGAGCCATAATCGTCCCCGAGATGCGGATGATCGCCAGCCGTTCGACAACTTCATGGTTGCCCGAATGAAATGTTTCGCTAGGTCCATCGGTGATGGCGAAGTATTCGCGATCCTCGTTGTACATCATGTAGTTCGCCAGGAGCGAGCTGGCGAGCAGTGACGTGAGAACCCAGAATTTCAAACGACTTCCGAACCCCTGTCTTTCCTGAATAATGATGGGTTGTGGCTGATTCGCCGATCTCCTGGTCGAATCCGCGGAAGCCGATGTTCCCTGATTTTCTTGCGCCGAAGGCATGCAGCAACTCGTTTCTGTAAAAATACGCAGGATGCGCAGGCTTTGCGGATTGTATCGAGTCTGAGCGTTTTACCGCAGAAATCCGCAGTAAATCCCTTACGGGCGTCAAAACCACAACCAATGCCACCCGATAGAGTAAGGGTAGAAGTAGGAACATCCTGATTAAACCGGCTTTACAAATCAAGCCGTCTAGGGGGGATCAAGGGAGATGAACGCAATTTTCCGGTTCGGAGTCAAAGCGGGTCTTCTGGCTGCCTTGTCTGCCGCTCTGTTTAACCAGAGCATCGGGCTGTTCGCGCAGGAGAATGCCAATTCGTCAATTGACGATTCGGCGGCTCCAAAGATTGAACGAACGGCTGGGTCTCAAGGGGCGGATGCAGCGAATCCCAGTCCTACTTCAGCACCATCAATAAGTGAAGTGCAAAGGCTGCTTCAGGAAAAGTACCGCAAAAATGGGCGCGAGATGCCCAGCATGAACATCGACGACTTGCCGAACACCCAGCCGCCGTCGGGGCCGCCGAATGGCGGCGGTGGCACGGGTCCATTAGCATCACCGGCTGCACCTTCGCTCAAGCCTGCCAAGCCGAATTTTTTCGAGCGTCTATTTCATGTCGGCAAGGGAAAGAAAGCCGTCCCCGTTGCCGCGCAGCCGGCGCAACCCAGTTCGCCGCAGGTCAGTCGTCCGGCCGTGTCGGCAAATCAGCAGCCCCGATTTGCTTCACCACAATCGGCCGCACGGCCCACGGCACCGACATATCGCGTGCCGAACGTCTCTTCCATTCCCGCGAACAAGACGCCGCTCCAGACACCACTGCGCGAGCCAGCCCAGTTAGGCATCCAGACGACACCGTCGGCGCAGGCCAGCCGTCCATTGCTTCGTCCTGGATCGCAGCGTGGGAGTTCACAGCCCCTCCTCGACGAAACGGGAACGCAACAGGATTCGGAATCGCTCGAATTGAACCAGGACGAGAAAGCGAGGGGTGCCAATCAGCCCCCCCAAATTCTGCCAAATCAGACAGCGAATGGCCCGGCAGAATCGCCGTTCACGGGAGTTAAAATATCTCCGAACGAGAGCGAACAGAGAATCACGAGCCGGCCGAATGTGATGCACGGTCAACGTAGTGCGGCAGATGGCAAATCATCTGCAAATGCAGCAGCAACTGAAAAGACAGTGGTTATGACCGAGCCGGCGACACTTCCCGTCGCAGAGGAATCCAACGACAAAATCGAGAAGCCATCGACTGCGGGCACACGCGCCGCGCTTTCGCGAAACGACGAACTGGGAATGAAGGACGATGATGATGACGACGACGATGACGACGAATTGCTAACGTTGCCCGTCGACAAGGCCACAAAACCGCCTCAAAAAACGACCGACCAAACGAAGGAACGGCCGAGCACGCCAACCGTGACCCCGACCGAAGAGATCGATACGCCTGTCAAAGATAAACCATTGCAGTCGATCGAGAAGCCAGCGAAGGAAATAGAAACTCGGGCCAGCAAAACTGAAAACCCGGTCATGGCCGCGGAAACGCCGGCCCGGCAAGCGGAAAATCCGGCGTCTGGTGGCATCGTTACCGGTCTCCGCGGTTTCTGTCCCGTCGTCCTCAAAAACGAACGTAAATTGATTGAGGCCCGACCGCACCTTCGCGCAGAATTCCGCGGGAGGATTTACACCTTCTCTTCAGTCGATGCGAAAGAGGCCTTCGAAGAGAATCCGCGAATCTATGTTCCGGCCGGCGATGGCAATGACGTCGTACGACTGAGTGGCGATTCCGCCAGAATCGAGGGAAGCCTCGAACATGCCGCCTGGTACCGAGGCCGGTTGTATTTGTTTTCAACTGCCCAGACTCGCCGCGTGTTCGTCGAAGCCCCGAGCAAGTACCTCGTCAATGAATGACCTTCAGTCGCCATCACCGGTGCGGATGCGGCAATAGCTTTCGTATCGCATATGCGAGACCAGGCCGCGAACGACTGCCCGTTTGACGCCGCAATGGCTTTCGTGGATGTGCGAGCAGTTCGGATAGCGGCATTCTCGCAGGAACGGATGAAACTCGAAGAAGAAACCTTCAACGTCAGTCGACGCCACGTCCCACAACTCCATTTGCCGAATGCCGGGAGTGTCGACGACCCAGCCGCCAAATGACAGGCGCAAGAGCCGCGCCGCCGTCGTGGTGTGTTTTCCTTTTCGGGTTTCTGTGGTCACTTCGACGGTCTTCAGGTTCAAGCCTGGTTCGAGAAAGTTGATGAGCGAGGTTTTTCCCACGCCGCTCTGACCGGCAAGTGCCGTTTCGCAGCCCGTCAAAAGAAATCTAAGCCGCGAGATTCCCAAGCCTGTGGTGGCGCTCGTCGCGACGATGTCAAAGCCCAGTTGGCTGTATGTTCCGATGACGGGTTGCAATTCGACGAGGTCGGCCAGGTCGGCCTTATTGATGCAAATCACCGGTCGAATGCCGCCAGCAACGGCGCTGATCAGGTACCGGTCGATGAGGCTCGGCTTGAGGTGTGGGTCGGCCGCTGACGCGACGATTAGAACCTGATCGACATTGGCGGCCAGTACGTGTTTCTGCCCACGGATTTTGCGGGTCAGTACGCCTCGCCGGGGTTCGACGCGTTCGATGACCCCCTGGTCGCCTGCAGCTGGTCGAAAGAGAACGCGATCACCTGCCGCAACGGCTGTGCGGTCGTCACTGGCCAGTGATTGCAGCAGCCGGCGGACGGCACATTCGAAGAGCCGGCCATCTTCCGCCTCGACCAGGTACTCGCCCCCGCGTGGACAAATGACGCGCCCCGGCAGGCACGCGGCGACATCGACGTCGCGGAGGGACATTTGGCCGGAGGGACCGGTTTCGGTGCTGAAAATTGTGCGATGGCGGGTAACCGCTCCCTTGCGAGAGACCCGTTCGGAGGAGTTGAGGCCCTCCAGATTGTGATCGGCGTCGATCTGTTTTGAAAACTGCCCGCGCTGGCGCGGTGTATTCTGGCGGTTTTTTCGCAGCGCCACGCGGATCTTTTTCTTCTTTGCCATTGATCGGCCTGTGGGAAAACCTGACTCACGTGGGTGGGTTTAGTAACTTGCCCGCGCGTCGACCGATGAACGCTTTTCGAAGTTCTATATCGCACCCGCTACGTGTCGTCTTTGTCCTGGAGCCATTCCAGCACCTGATCTTCATCAGAGGCCTGAGCTGGCGGTTTCCCATTAGAAGACTTCTCGTGATCTCGCTGATTGGCCGGAGGCCGGGGTGACCTGCGCCGCATCAGACCGGCTTTTTCCAGCAGACTTGCTCCGATGTCTTCTTCGTCGTTGAGGGGCGGGGGAGGGGGCGCATCGGACGCGACATTGTAGTCGATCTTGTAGCGATGCTTGGCGACAGACAGATCGTCTCCCGGAAGCAACCATTTGGCGCGCACGCGTACGCCGTTCACTTTTGTCCCGTTGCTGCTCCCCAGATCACGGACCATCCAGTAGCCGTCGACGAACTCCAATTCACAATGCCGACTGGAAACATTGGGAAATCGCAAAGCGATATCGCAACTGTCCCTTCGGCCGATGAGAAGTTTCTTTTGAAGGAGCGGGACGGGGTCTCCGCCCCCCTGCGGTACGAGCTCACCATACATCCTGAGCAAATCCCTCGAATGACATGAGTAATAATAACCTGGCCCGGTTACAAATGTACGGCCTCCCGCAGGCCCTGATGCAATCCTATCGCCGGCCGCCAGGAGCGTCAATTACCCAATTGGCGATTTGTCGCTCTGGACGTTTGGAGCTGTCACGCCGTACAATCTATAATGGCCGGAGCGAATTGAGCGGCCGCGGCGCACGAACAGTCGGTTCATTCCGGCAGTTCACTCGTCGAGGAAAGTCCGGGCTCCATAGGACGCAGTGGTGGGTAACTCCCACCGTCCGCAAGGATCGGGATAGTGCCACAGAAAATATACCGCCGAGCTGTTTTTCGTGTTCGACGTAAAATCGGCCGCGGGCCAGCTCGGTAAGGGTGAAATGGTGCGGTAAGAGCGCACCGCGAAGCGGGTGACCGCTTCGGCAGGGCAAACCCCACTGGGAGCAAGATCAAGCAGGAAGGAGCCGGGGGCTAGCCCCGGCGCGGGTCGGTTCGGCCCGCCACCACTTCCGGGTAGATTGCTAGAGGCGGCGGGCAACTTCCGTCCTAGAGAAATGGTCGCTCTCGACAAAACCCGGCTTACAGGTTCGCTCCGGCCGCTTTTTCGAGCGGTTTTGCTGAGCCCCCAAGGTTGGAAGCAAAGCTGGCAGCGGTCCGGCCCACGCCTCCGAGTACGAACGGGGAAGCAGGCGCGACGCGCGGAAAATGCGCTGCGGAAATGCCCTATGGTCTTTCCCTCGCCCTGTCGGCTTTATTTACCCGCTGATTCGCCGGGCACTCGTGCGGGGCTGGGCTCGATTCCGCCAAGGGCCGCCAGCTTCGCCATAATCAGGCCTGTGACTTCCTGTAACAGGGTTGAATTGATCCGTCTGCCGTAGTAGGCGCTCAGATCGAGCGCATCGCCATAGCTGATGCGCACACGCTGAAAGGTATAGAAGGGGCTGACCATATTCTTCGCAGGTGGGGCATTGTGAATGAACACGGGAAAGACGGGGGCTCGGGAATGGAGCGCCAGCCAGGCGATGCCGGTGTCACCTGGTAACAGCCCCGGTCCGGTATTGATCTTCCCCTCGGGAAAAATCCCGATGTAACGGCCCTCTTTGAGCCGGCGCAGAGCTTCCCTTGTCGCCACCATGTCTTTGCCTGTTCGCGCCACCGGTATGGCGCGCATGGTGTCGAAAATGAACTGCAATCCCGGAATGCCGAAATACTCCTGCGCCGTCAGACATTCGAACGGCCGCAGATTGCTCATGCCGACCAGAATCAACATCGGGTCGACAGGACTTCGGTGGTTGGCGATGATGATCGCCGCCGATTCATCAAGATACGGGCATCGCCGATTCGCCCGCCAGTGGAAGCCCAGACGGCAGTACAAGCTGGCGATAGCGAACAGCAGCCACGACTGCCATCCTTGCGAACTTCGTCCCGCGCGCCACAAAACGATTGCAACAATGATTAAAAAGTAACCTGCCAGGGTTACGCGAGCGAAATCATCCACTTCCATTGCCGGTCATCCACTCCGAACTTCGTGCATCTTCAATCTGTTCGGGTGAACCTAGCAATTGTTCCAGAGGACGTCGAGCAGCACGCCCGGGAATACTGAACTCAGTCGGCTGGCTGAAGTCTGCGGCCTGTTCAGTTCGTGCCTTTTTGTCTTTTGTCCCTGCGCCATCAATAGGCGATCAGACTTGTTCGCCAGTTCATATTGAAATTTGACGTCCCCCCTGAGGAAGACTGATACGGGAAGACCGGGAAGCGATACCGGAATAGGTCGGGATAACGCGAGAAGTACGGAATCGTCTGGCGATTGGTGACGGTCGGCCGCATCATCCCAAACATCAATTCCATCGCGGCATCGTGACGGTAACTCGGGTTCGCCTCATATTCCGTTCGGCTGAACGGAATTTGTGCATATGCCTCGGCATAAGTCATACGCAGCAATGGGATTCCGGAAGCGGCTGAGACCGGTGCAGCCGAACCAGCTGCCAAAGCAGGGGTCGCAGTCGCACCGGAGACAGCCGCTAATGAATTCGCAGGTGGTTTGTTCCAAATCCCTCCGTTGGCCACCATTCCCTCGTCCAAATCGCCGCGCTGCCGCGCATAGGCCATTTCGTCAGCAGGGTCAAAGTTGGCTGGGCGGATCTTGAGCGTCACCGCCGATTGCTTGCTTTGAGCATTGTCGTCCGCCCGCAAGAACTGAGGGGTGGCCATTTGCAATGCAAACATTGCGCAACTATAGGTCGAGAAAATGAGAAAATTCCTCAACGGATTCACTTTTCTGAAAAAAGAGGTCAAATCAAAGGTTTTCATCATTGGTCCCTCGCGAAATCCTGGCATAGTCCATTTATTCCAAATTACCCATACCACCCAGCGCCGGTCAATATGGAATTGTGTGCAAAATGGGAAATGGGGATAGACTGTGCTTAACCGGGTGAGGCGAGCCTCCCTGCGGGGGGCCCTGCGCCGGGCCTTGAATCGAAGGCTTCAGAGTTCCATCGCGCCGTGATCTCAGGAGAAGGAGCAATTGCGGTCGTGCTGCGGTATCATTTGTCGGTCGTGGTTTCCAAAGCATCAATCACCGGGAGTAGGACCGTGGCGAAGGCGTGGGGGGGAAGATTTGAGGGAAAAACCGATCCGCGAGTCGAGAAATTTACAGAATCGATCAGTTTCGACGTCCGCTTGGCCGCGGTCGACATCTGTGGATCGCAGGCCCATGCCAGAATGCTCGCTCACGTGGGCCTCATCACCCCAGTCGAGTGCGCGTCGATTTGTGCCACCCTGGAGGTAATCGGCGGCGAGATTAAGCGTGGCGAACTCGAGCTCAGAATCGAACTCGAAGACATCCACATGCACATCGAAAGTGCACTGATTGCGCGCCTGGGCGATGTCGGTCGCAAGCTCCATACGGCTCGCAGCCGGAATGATCAAGTGGCGACCGACCTCAAACTCTACGTTCGTGACGCGATTGATCAGATCGATCGCCAGCTGGTCGCACTGCAGGCCGCCTTTGTTGGACGAAGTGCGCTAGATATCGACGTCATCGTGCCAGGCTATACGCACTTGCAGCGGGCTCAGCCAGTGCTCGTGGTGCATTACTGGCTGGCCTATTGTGAAAAGTTTGCCCGCGATCGCGAGCGATTAACCGATTGCCGGAAGCGAGTAAACATTTCCCCCTTGGGCGCTGCCGCACTGGCCGGAACTTCGCTCCCCATCGACCGGGAGTACTCTGCGAAGCTCCTGGGTTTTTCTGCACCTGCCGCCAATAGCCTCGATGTTTCAAGCGACCGTGATTTCGTCGTTGAATTTGTCGCGTGTCTGGCGCTGGTCGCGGCCCATCTGAGCACCTGGGCCGAGGAATGGATTTTGTGGTGTACGACCGAATTCGGCTATTTGAAACTCCCCGATGCATATACGACGGGGAGTTCGATCATGCCGCAAAAACGAAACCCCGATGTGCTCGAACTGGTCCGCGGAAAGTCGGCCCGGGTCATGGCCGCCGTTCCGCACCTGCTGACCCTCATAAAAGGCCTGCCATTGGCCTATAACCGCGATTTGCAGGAAGACAAGATCGCTCTGTTCGATGCGGTCGATACGATTACTGCCTGTCTGGAATTGGTACCGGCGATCGTCGCCGGCGCTGCGTTGCAGCGCGACCGAATCGCCGCGCGGCTCGAAGAGGGATTTCTGGACGCGACGACGCTGATGGAATACCTGATAAAGAAGGGGGTTCCGATGCGCTCGGCCCACGAAACGGTGGGCAAGCTGGTGGCACAATGTGAGTCGAAGAAGTGCCGGCTGGCCGATCTGGCGCTGACTGATTTACAAACTGCCTGTCCGCAAATTGCGGCCGATGTCTCGCAGGTTCTGGGGGCGACCAATGCCATCGCCGCGCTGCGAAGCTTCGGATCGGGTGGACGCGAATCGGTGCATGAACAACTGGAAAAATGGCGGCAAGTTTTGAGCCTGCCGGCGGCCTCATTTTAATGATTCAGTTCGGACGACGACCTGGCT
>JAYTRB010000149.1:0-13067 GCA_043746425.1 Planctomycetia bacterium | reverse complement strand
TCGACCTCGCACAGTTTGTTCACCGACTGCGACGTCGTTGTCGAAGCGATCACCGAGAATGAATCGGCGAAAAAGCAGGCGTATGAGCAACTGGCCGGGGTCTTGCGTGACGATGCGATTCTGGCCAGCAATACGTCGACAATCTCGATCAGCCGCATGGCACAGGTGGTCAAGAACCCTGAGCGATTCGTGGGCATGCACTTCTTCTTCCCGGTTGATCGCATGCAACTTGTCGAGGTAATCCGCGGCGAAAAGACCAGCGACGAAACGGTCGTGACGATCGTCGAACTGGCCCGCCGACTGCGAAAAACGCCCATTGTCTGCAATGACTGCGCCGGCTTCCTTGTCAACCGCATCCTGCTGCCCTACATGAATGAAGCCGTGCTTCTTCTGCTGGAAGGGGCGACAATCGACCAGATCGACCGCGTTGCCACCCGGTTCGGTTTTCCCATGGGGCCGATCGCGCTGCACGACCTTGTCGGGCTCGATACGGCGTTCTATGCGGGAAAGGTGATGTCGGCCGCGTATCACGATCGCATTGTCGAGACGCAACTTCTCGGCCATCTCGTAGAAGCGGGCCGGCTGGGCAAAAAGTCGGGAGCCGGGTTTCGGACATATACCGGCAAGAAAGGAACGCCAGCAGAAGACCCTGCCTTGGCTCCTTTTCTTGAACGCGACCGAATCGGCAGCCGTAAAATCGAGGACGACGAAGTTCAAGACCGGCTGCTGCTGGCGATGCTGCTCGAAGCCGTGCGCACACTCGAAGACCAGATCGTCCGTGAACCGATGCACGTCGATATGGGTTTGATTCTGGGAATCGGATTCCCGCCGTTCCGCGGTGGGCTGCTCAAATGGTGCGACAATGTTGGGGCACAGAACATCCTTGAGCGAATCTCTAAATACGCCGGACTCGGCAAACGGTTCGAGCCTACGGCAGAATTTACAGCGATGGCGCGGGCTGGAAAGAAGTTCTATCCGATCTCGCAGTGACAGGCACTCGCACGTTTAACGGCGACCCGAAACTTTGAGGCAATATTCTCTGTTTTAGCAGCGAAAAGCAGCCGAGTGTGAACGACGCGGAAGACTCGGCTGGCAGACGTTGCTGAATCGATCAGGAGGTCATTGACATGCGACATGCCGTAATTATCGACGCCCTGCGGACACCGATCGGCAAGGCTTCGAGTGAATCCGGGTATTACCGGTCTGTACGGGCCGACGATCTGTCGGCGCACTGTATCAAGACGCTGGTCGAACGGACTGGCATCGATCCGCACCTCATCGAAGACGTGCGCTGGGGGTGCGTTCAGCAGCAGGGAGAACAGGGAATCGACATCGCCCGCATCGCACTCTTATCGGCAGGACTGCCGGTCGAGACGGGCGGAGTGACGATCAACCGTAACTGCGCGTCGGGCCTGACGGCACTCAACGATTGTGCTTTAAACATCGCCGCCGGGTGCGAGGACGTTCAGATTGCCGGCGGCGTCGAACACATGGACCATATCCCGATGACCAAAGGGTATGATCCTTCGCCCGGGCTCTTTCGGCGATTCAGCGAGGCAGTTATGCATATGGGGCTGACGGCGGAATATGTGGCAGTCAAGTACGGCATCAATCGCCTTCGGCAGGACGAATTCGCATTGCGGAGTCATCAACTTGCCGCGCAGGCAACCGATTCGGGCGCCTTCGCGGCCGAGATTTGTGCCACGTGGGGCCGCGACCAGGGAGGACGCAAAGTGCAGCTCACCCGCGATCAGGGAATTCGCAGCGAGACATCGCTGCCGGCTCTGTCGGCGCTTCCCGCGGCCTTCAACCCCGACGGCGGCTCAGTGACTGCGGGGAACAGCTCTCAGGTCAGTGTGGGAGCGACAGCCCTGCTGGTGATGTCTGAAGATAAGGCCGCCGAACTGGGAATGAAGCCCCTCGCCCGGATCAAATCCATGGCGGTCGCTGGCGTCGATCCCTGCGAGATGGGAATCGGCCCAGTCCCGGCCATTAACAAGGCGCTCGGCCGCGCCGGCCTTACACTGGCCGATATCGATGCCATTGAAATCAACGAGGCCTTCGCGGTACAGGTGCTGGCGGTACTCAAACTCCTGGGAATTAACGAAGAGAAAGTCAACACCCGTGGCGGGGCGGTGGCTCTCGGCCATCCCCTGGGGGCCAGCGGCGCCCGCATTGCCACAACGCTGCTGTACCGCATGCGCGACACCGGCGCCCGTTATGGCATTGCTTCGCTCTGTGTCGGACAAGGACAGGGCGTGGCGACGGTTTTTGAGAACTGTACCTGATCGACTTCCCGCCCTCATGAAATTCGGCCAGCTGCAAGCACCTCTCACGCACACACTCCCTGAAACGTCTGGTTCTGGCCGCACTCTTCCTGCTTCTGCGGATCTCACTATTGCTTCTCGTCGTTTGCACAGTCTGACTTACTCTTAAGAATGCCGCGGAAATCCCGCCAGCTTTAATTTGTGCCCCTGGTTGTCATTGGGGTGGGCGAAATTCTCGTGGTCTCTGATGAATCAAGCTGATCATGATGGTCGCGCCCCTTACCACTTCCCTTCCGCGACATTCTGAGAATTGTCAATTTCGGTTCGGACGCCAGAAGATGGAATGGGGAATGTGTCAATCGACTGGTCGGCTGTTGCTGGGCTCCTCTTATTCAAACGGCAAGCCCCAATTCAAAATCCTGAAATCTGGACTCGCCTGATGCCACACAACCTGGCCGCGCTCCATCGGGAAACCGCCCGGCGATTTGGTCCCAATTGTGCGCTGCGATTCAAACGATTCGGACGCTATCAGGATCTGACCTGGACAGAATACCGCCAGCGGTCTGATGGCGTCGCTGCCGGGTTGGTGCAGTTGGGAATAGCACCTGGCGACCGTGTGGCGCTGCTTGCCGAAAACCGCTACGAATGGCTCGTCGCCGATTATGCCATCCTCTCGGCGGGCGCGGTCAATGTCCCGCTGCATGCGCCCCTCACTTCTGCCCAGGTCGCCTACCAGGTCGGGCACAGCGAGGCACGGGGCATGATCGTCAGCAACCAGGTTCAGGCCGACAAAGTGATGGCGGTCCTCGATCTGCTTCCAAAGCTTGAATTCATAATTTCCTTCGAGCCAGTCGTCGCGCCTGGCCGCTTGAAAAACCTGACCTTAAGCGGGCTGCAACACCGTGGCTGGCACTCGGGCTCAGACGCACTCGAAGAGATTTTTCGTCGCGAGTCAGCGCTCTCGGGCGAAGACCTGGCGACGATCATGTACACCAGCGGCACAACCGGAAACCCCAAGGGGGTCATGCTCACGCATGGCAATCTGTTGTCGAATGCTCAGAGCACCTTCGAAACGGGTGACATCCAGAATGGAGACATGCCATTGAGCTGGCTCCCCTACAGCCACATTTACGCTCGCACTGTTGATCATTACCTGACGACGGTCGCCGGCAACTCGATGGCGCTGGCCGAATCGGTCGACACGCTGATTCTCAACCTTGCAGAAATCCACCCCATGTCAATGAATTCAGTTCCGCGGTTTTATGAAAAGGTGTGGAACACCGTCGAGTCGCTCGCGCCCGAGCCCCGCGCGACCAGATTGCACAAACTCTTCGGTCCGCGTATCCGCAGCCTCAGTTCAGGCGGGGCGCCGCTTCCTAAGCATCTGGCCGAGGGCTTTCAGGCGGCGGGGATTCCCCTTCTGCAAGGGTATGGACTGACCGAGAGTTCCCCGGTCATTTCATTCAACTCGCTGAAATGCAATCGTCTGGGTTCGGTGGGACGCGCAATTCCGGGGGTAGATGTCAAGATCGCCGACGATGGCGAGATTCTGACTCGCGGACCGCATGTCATGAAGGGCTACTGGAAGGACCCGCAGGCAACAGCCGCAGCCATCGTCGATGGCTGGCTGCACACGGGTGACGTGGGGCGCCTCGATGCCGATGGTTTCCTATTCATTACCGACCGCAAGAAAGACCTGATTATCACATCGGGGGGAAAGAACATCGCGCCCACCGAGCTTGAGCGATTTCTTGTCAGCGATCCGTTTATCGATCAGGCGGTCGTTTTCGGAGATCGTCGACCTTTCGTTTCTGCGATTCTCGTCCCAAATTTCCCAAAGCTCGAAAGCGAATGCTCTGCCAAAGGCTGGCAATTAGACGTCGCCGAAGGCTTCATCCGCAATCCGGCGGTGATTGACTTCTACCAGCAGCGGGTCGATCAGGTGATGAAACCGGTGAGCCAACCAGAGCGGGTGAAAAAGTGCCTGCTCCTGGCACGCCCCTTCCAGGTCGCCGATGAAGAACTGACAGCGACGCTCAAGCTCCGCCGCCGTCACATTCTCTCGAAATTTGAACGGCATCTTGCAGCCCTTTATGAAGGCGCTCGCGATACCGCGGCGCCGTAGGCCGGCTGGAGTCCGCGTCTGCTGATTCTGCCCATCACCCATGAGCTGGGGCGAGAAGTCGTTCAAACGAAGCCTGAAAGCGCGTGCGGCGTTACCGGCCGCTTCTGCTCGCCAACAGCTCTTCCAGAGTCTTGAGGTCTGCGGGCTTCGTCAGGTGAACGTTGAATCCTGCATCCAATGCCCGTTGTCTGTCTTCGGGCGCGTTGAAGCCAGTCAATGCGACCAGGTACACGTTTTCTTTCAGAAATGTTCGCAGATGCCGGGCGACTTCAAATCCATCCATATCGGGAAGGCCAATATCGATGAATACGACATCGGGAGGTGCGGCACGTGCCGCCGCAAGCCCGTGCTTGCCATCTTCGGCCGTCACGACCTGATGCCCCACAAGCTTCAGCAAGAGTGCCATGCTCATGCGGCTGTCAGCGTTGTCTTCGATCAGCAGAATCTGACAACCGCCCGACGATTCGGGAGAATTTGCCTCACTGATCGGGTTGGCATCCAGCGGCATGGGGGAGCCTTCGTTTTGCCAGTGAAAGGGTAATTTGGAATTATTCCAATTGCTGCCACAAGAACGTAAATGCCAGTGCCGACATGTAGGCCGCCTGTTTGTTGTCGGCGGCCCCACCGTGGCCGCCCTCGATGTTCTCGTAATACAACACGTCGTGCCCCTGGTCTTTCATGCGGGCCACCATTTTACGCGCATGTCCGGGGTGAACTCGATCGTCGCGCGTCGAGGTCGTGAATAATGTGCGCGGGTATGTCACCTGCGACACGACATTATGATATGGCGAGAAAGTGCGGATAAATTTCCATTCTTCTGCCACGTCCGGATTCCCAAATTCCCCCATCCAGCTTGCGCCGGCCAATAGCTTGTGGTACCGCTGCATGTCAAGGAGCGGCACCTGGCACACGATCGCGCCGAACAGGTCGGGGCGCAGGGTGAGCATGTTTCCCATGAGCAGCCCCCCGTTGCTTCCCCCCATGATTCCCAGGTGCTTCGGAGACGTGACATTCCGACGAATGAGATCCTCGGCGACTGCAATAAAATCTTCATAGGCTTTGTGGCGATGTTCTTTAAGCGCCGCCTGATGCCATTGCGGCCCGAACTCGCCTCCGCCTCGGATGTTCGCCACCACGTACACGCCACCTCGTTCGAGCCAAGCGGCCCCCGTCCCGGGCTGATAACCCGGAACCATCGCAATCTCAAAACCGCCGTAGCCGTAAAGCAATGCCGCATTCTTCCCGTTGAGCGACAGATCGGTACGCGCAACCTGAAAATAGGGAATTCGCGACCCGTCTTTCGATATCGCCTCGTGCTGACTAACGGCCAGCCCGTCAGATTTGAAGAACTCCGGACTCTGCTTCAGTTTTTCAGCAGGACCATGCTCCAGCGTGCCCAGGTACAAACTAGTCGGCGTCAGGTAATCGGTCACCGTCATGAAGTAATCATCTGACTCATCTGCATCAACAGGTGTGGCGTTCACACTGCTGAACTTCGGCGCCCCCGCCAGCTCTTCACGCCGCCATTTGCCCTCCTGGCGGGTCAACACATACAGGCGATTGCGCACATTGTCGAGCTCGTTGACGAGAATGTGATTCCGCGTCGGTGAAAAACCGGCCAGCGAAGTTCGCGACGTTGGTTCAAATACGACGTCGAAGCGCCGAGCGCCTTCGAGAAAGCCCTCGAAATCGGCCGCAAGCATCGCCCCGGCCGGGTACGTCTTGCCGCCGACTTCCCAGGGAGTACGCAGTTCGATGAAGATCAGGTCGCGATCGGCAATTACATTGGCGTCATCTGGCATTTCGATCTTGATGAGCTTTCCTTCACGGCGCAAGAACAGCTCACTCGTCCAGAACGTGATCTGCCGCGATACCCAATCGCGCTCGTACCCCGGCGTCTGGCTGCGGTAAGCACTGATGCTCACATCTTCAGTTCTTGCCTCTGAGACCAGAACGGCATCCGATAATGAGGTTCCCCGCGTCCACTCTTTGACGACCCGCGGATACCCCGACCTGGTTAATGAACCGGGCCCGAAGTCGGTACCCACAAATACGCTGTCGACATTCCGCCACCCAATCCGGGTCTTGGCTTCAGGAAGGACGAATCCATCCTTGATAAACGTCTTCGTTTTCACATCGAACTCGCGCGTGACCGTCGCGTCGGCCCCGCCACGCGAGAGTGACATCAGGCAACGATCGGAGTGAGGTTTGAGAAAGCTGCTCCCCTTCCAGACCCAGTTTTCTTTTTCAGCCGCCGCCAATTCGTCGAGGTCGAGCACGATTTCCCAATCGGGCTTCTCCTTTCGGTATTCTTCAAGCGTCGTGCGACGCCACAAGCCGCGCTTGTTCCTGGCGTCGCGCCAAAAGTTGTAGTAATAGTCGCCCGCCTTCGTCACATAGGGAATGCGCGCATCCGAATCGAGGATTTTCAGGATCCGCTGCTCGAATTCTTTGAACATCCCGCTTTCGGCAAGCGCGGCCATGCTTTCGGTGTTGCGATCTTTCACCCAGGAAAGCGGCCTTTCGCCAGTGACCTCCTCCAGCCAGAGATACGGATCGCTGCTGTCTTCGGCATTGCCGGGAAACGTCGAGATCATCACCACTCCGAGAAACAGAGACCAGGACATAAGCGCTCGCCAAAAGAGCAGGGAAGAGAGTGACGTAAGCTTCTGGGCGGATTATGAACCGAATGGGTTCTGAGTGCAAATGTCGGAATCAGTTGTGCTGCATCGTGTCAGCCGATTTGCCATATTCTGGTCGGCAGCCATCGTCGTGGACGAATCCGCCGTCAGAAAAGGGCCGCCATTTACCGGGCGAAACCATATCATGCCAACTGATACCCACCCTCCCGATTTCGCGCCGACACGATGCGACTTTTGCGCCGGGTATGGCCAATATCGCGGCCCATGCCGTCGATCGTTAAAACGCAGCGATTCAGCAGAACGAAACACTGATGAGCTGCGCCGCTTTGAAGTTTCCACACGGCGCTTTGCATTACGGCTTAGGCGCCGCTGGCAAACGAAAAATCCAATCGCCGTTATACTTCCCGAAGTCCCAGTCGAACTGGGCCTGATCGTCGTTTTTATCGCGAGCCACCGAATAAATCACGAATTCCCCGTCAATCATTGTCGAACGCAGCGGCTCGCCTGACTCAGAATACTCATCGATCGGGACGGATTTCATGCCGGCGGCTTTGCAAACCGTGAGCAAATCCTGCGGCAACTCAGTGCCGCGCTGGCATTGCCAGCGGCGTAACGCCACCAGGCATCGGGTTGCTCCCAGACGAGTTCGATCGCGACAGGCCGCCTCGATAAACTGTGACACTGTCGGCAAAAGTTTTCCCAGTAACTTCATGCTCTCAGCCAGAGGCTGTTGTTCCGAAAGCAGTTCATCCCACTCGCGAATCGTGCGCTTGTCTGGATTAACCAACGGTCGGAAGAACCGGTTCAGCGCATCGAGTTCGTCGGCGAAATCCTGGGGAGTCAAATCGGCCAATTCCTCGTCGGCGACTTCGGTCGTATCAGGAAAGTCCGGCATGTCGTCTTCCTCGTTTTCAATTCGATACAGCATTTCTCGCAGTAAAAGGTATTCCATACGAAAACCCTCGACCAGCACGTCGCCGCCTTCCCTTTCGTGCCGTGAAATCATGTCGAGCAGTCGATCGCATTGCGCAACCTCAAGCCTGGGAGCGCCGAGAATCGTCGGAACAAGACTCGTCAGTATCGTCGAATCAAGAGCCACACTGATCAATTGCGGAATGAGACTTCCGCGCGGCCTGAGATCGCGACTCAAACGCAAGGCCATGTCGACGTCGTCCAGGGCGGCGGCAATGGCCCCTTCGCGAACGTGGGCGTCGACACGTAAATCCAGAAGTCGCACAACCTGCCGGGCCGCCAGGGCATGCGGCAGGCGGGCATCGATTCCAATGCCGGTTTCAAAAACACATCGCTTTCGGTGTTGAGCTGATGCCAACTTCTCAAAGGCCATCTCGTATTCCGCCACAATTGCCGCACGCTCGTCAGGCGAAGCCTCGGGCGTCGCGGCAAACTGAACTTTGCTGGTGCGTTCCACGCGCTCTCTCGCCGCCGGGCCGCGAATCGCGCTTTCTTCAGGAGAAATGCAACTCTCCATCTCGTTCGGAACAAACTCGTACAGCGCATCCAGATAAAGCGGTGCAGCATTCTCGCCGTGAGGGACGGGAGCATAAATTCGGGCGACATCGAACGGAGCGTTCTTCATGAGTCGCTCGGGAATCGCGCAGACCGCTCCTGGCAGCGACGGATATGACCGCAACGCGTCATCAATTTTGGCGGGCGCTGCTGCACCCGCAGGCGACTTCTTGTCGGCCTTCCTGGCAGCCGCACTGGCGGCCGGTCGATCATCTGCCTGACTGGCAGAAATGAAACTGATACCCGTCATCATTCCCATGAACAGATAAAAACGCATGGGCATCACCCTGTCCGATCTGGCATCGTCATTCAAAAGAACCGGCCGTATCGCCGAATTTTGTCTTCTTTAAGATGGAGCAGCGGCACAGCTTTGCCCACTTTCAACCGTCCGCTTTACCGTTGCGTTCTTGATTCGCTCGTACTATATCGGCCACCTCATTTGTAACTTTCGCGGTTCATTCCGCAAGCTCAGTTGGCTCACGCTCACTCAAGCGCCAATCCGTCAATCCAGATCTGCAACGGAGGATGGCCCCACGAATCGACTCCAATTGACAGAAAGTTGGCAGTAGAAAGCTCGGCCCCTTCGCGCTGCCACTGCGCATCGCCCGCCAGCGGGACGGCGAACTGATACCAGCCTTCGCGGGCTTCATTGAAGGACGGCGCGCTCAGGAAGTCTCGCTGGGGAGTGAACCGCGCGAATCTCGTGTCGGTCTCATAAAGCGTGACGATCGGATTGGCATCCTGCCAGGCCGGCACATTCTCGTTGATGGCCTTAAACCAGAAGACCAGACGCGTCTTTCCTTTGAGCGACCAACCGGCATTCTTGCGTGCAGGATACAGCAGGTTAAGTCGAAAGCCGCCATAGGGCTCGGCCAGCGCAAAGACTGACGAGGTGCCGGCGATTTTGATTGCCCGGTCGTCGCTGAATTTCACGTTCGACATAGGATCGAACCACGTCCAGTCGGCAGCTTCGCCCTCGGTTCCGATTTCGGTCGCATTGCCGACGACGTAAAAATCGCGGCATGCGAGATCCGATAGCAACCCGTTATTCACTGTCAAGCCAACTCGAAAGAACCCGGCCTGGCCGAAAACATGTCCCGAGACCTTTGAACCCGTTGCCAGTGTGCCGTCGCCCAGGTTCCAGCGGAATGCGAGCTTGTGCCCGGCCCGATCGCTCGACCGCCCCGCGTCAAACGTCACCGGCTCCCCCACTCTTGCAAATGAAGGTCCGTCGAGAACGGCCTGGGGAGCCCGCTTGATGTCGGGCCGATTGGGATGCTGCGTAAGATTCTTCACGTTACCGGCATCGCGAAGGTTGTCGGCGCTGTTATTCTTGAAAACGTTGTCTGCCAGGTCGATCCAATCGGCGTTCTGGGCGTAAATTCCCCAGCGATTGTCGGTGAAGGCGTTCTGCTCGATGATCCAATGAAAGGCTTTGAATTTTTCGCCCTTCGATTCGATATCGCCCAAAAGAGCTAGTCCCGCGCCGTTGTTGCCTATGCACTTGTTACCGCGAATGATCGTGTGACTGGAAGGCCCGAACATGAAGACGATGCCGGCGTGGCCTCGTTCTGGCAGGTGTGGCGAATTATGAAACCCCTCGTTCAAGCCGTTGAACGAGGCCTCGTTGTCAGTCAGCGTTGTCTGGTCTGACGCACCGAGCCAGAAGCCATAACTGCTGTGGTTGGCCTTATTGCGAATATAGGTGTTGCGCGGCGACCAGGCCTCAAAGGCATTGTTGTTGGCGTATGAGCAATCATTTCCATCGAAGAGGTTTCCGGTGCTGACCCACTGGTTGAGCACGCGAATAAAAATACCATCGCCGCCATGCGTGCAGTCATTCTCGATGAAGCGATTGTCGTTCGAGCCGCTCTCGATGAGGACCGAGGTCGAATCGCGGGCATGCACTTCGCCCGGGTCGATGCGCAATCCGTAACTGAAATTGTTCTTCTGAACGGTGTTCCGGCAGGAGTGCCAGAGTTTAAGGCAAGTATTTGAGGTGTGCGAGAAATCATTCTCTTCAAGCATGTTGTCGTCAGAATCGACCATCACACAGCCGTCCCAGACACGATTGGCTTTGTTCTTGCTGAGAGTCGATTTGTGAAGTCGTTCGAGTACGATTCCCCCGCGCCGGCCATTTTCTCCCCAGCCGAATCGGGGATCGTGAAAATTGTCAGAGAAATCGCAATTCTCAATGTGCCACCCGGTGCCGTCGGCAATCTTCAGCCCCGTTTCCCAGCCTTTGGCATTTACGTTTTTGAGCGTCACGTTCGAAACGCCGGCAGCCGAGATGGCGACGCCCTTGAAACCTTTCGGATTCCCTTCTCGCGCACCGATAAGCCACGCGCCATGCCCGTCAATCGTCACGTTCGACGCCTTAATGACCAGGGAGCCATACGTCTTCTGCGGGTCGAGAGTCGTGTCGCCGGCGATTTCGAGAGTCGCCGGGCCCGGCTCAGCGTCGCTGAAGAGTGCCGCGGCGGTGATGAGCAACAACATGCGGATCAGCCACATTGATGATTCTCCCTGTCAAAGCGACCGCGCCCAAAATAGAACTCGTCGACATTTCATTTCAGGCGCAGTCACATTCCAGAATCCCGACGAATTCAGCGACCGACTTCTTGAATGACGCACGTTGCACGATTCGCAATTGCCCTGTCACAGCCGCGGCGTTGCCGGCTTGTTCGGCTGCTGCCAGGCTTGGGCCCCTTTCACATTCACTTTGCGCAGATACACACGGTCGCCACAGGTGGCATAGACGGTGTCGAAATGCTCACCGCCGAAGCACAGGTTCGAGATTTTGCCGTTCGGCGTGGGAATGATGCAATTGACGCGCCCTGCCTGATCGCAGACCTGAATCCCCAGTCGCGTGGCCACATAGAGCCGGCCGTCGCGGTCGACCCGCATGCCGTCGGCTCCGCTGTCGTCGGCCGTGTCGGGAACATGCAGATGGAAGTAGCGCTGCTTGTGTGCCAGCGACCCATCCGGCTGCACCTGGTAACTGTAGACCCAGTGCGATCGGCTGTCGGCGACGTATAAAAGTGTCTGATCAGGTGAGAGAGTGAGACCGTTCGAGAATTTAAGCCCCCTGTCGACAACTTTCTTTTCTCCTTTGGGGCTGACGTACCATATCTGGCTGGGGTCGGTGCCGTTCCAGCCCGGATTCGTAACATACAGGCCCCCATCGTGGCGCACGACAAGATCGTTGCCACGAAATCCGTCGGCGATGACGGTTGATTTTCCTGCCGGGTCCCAGGCGAGAATCTGCTCGGTTCCTCCAGCGACCGCGTACAGCCGGCCGTCGGGGCCGAACGCCTGTCCGTCTCCTTTTTTCGTGTCACCGAGGAAAAGGCTCACTTTGCCGTCGAGGCCGACCTTGTAGGTTTTGCTCTCAGGAACGTCGTTGTAAAAGACTTCGCCGTGCGCATTGACGGCCGGGCCTTCGGTGAATTTGTACCCCTCGGCCACCAGCTTCCAATCTTCGCCGGGAAGGAGAATCTCGCGGAGTTGCGAGGAGCCGGCCCCCGCCTTCACCGGGGCGGGCCAGTCCTTCCACAGCCAGCGCATGGCTTCAGGAAAAACTTCGGTGGCATGCTTGCCGTCGTGCCCTCCTTCGCCCCAGGCGTGGTTCACTTCGTAACCGGCAAAAACCAAAGCCCGCTCCATTTCCTGATTGGCCATCCACCAGTCGCCACCGTAGATATTCTGGTCATTGCTGCCGTCCTGTAAAAAGATGCGGATCGGCTTGGGTTCGTATTTCCGAATGAGCGTGGGATACACATTGCCGCCCCGCAGCCCGACGTAGGTGCCGATCGTGCTGTAGACGCGACGGAATGCGTCGGGTCGTTCCCAGGCGACAGTAAATGCGCAAATGGCACCACTGCTGGCGCCGGCGATGCAGCGGTCATTACCCTCTTTCGAAAGCCGAATGGCGCGGCCGTCAGAGGTGGTCTGCTTCTCGACTTCGGGAAGCAGTTCGTCGAGAAGGAAGCGGGCATAGTTGTCACCCAGTCCGTCATATTCGTAGCTGCGATTGAAGCGGTCGAGCGCCTCACCCGAAGGGGCCGGCACACGACCGTGCATGACGAAGACGCCGATCGTCACCGGCATTTGCTTCGTGTGGATCAATTCATCCAAGACTTTGGGAGCGTTGTACTGAATTCCGTCCTGGCTCACATACACGCAGGCCGGGTTGCCAGGCGCGTACTGCCGGGGGACGTAGATCCAGTAATCGCGCACTGTTCCGGGGAAAACCTTGCTCTGGTCGAACTTGTACTGCTTGACCTCTCCCTTGGGTATGTCGTCGGCCTGCACGGCCGCGAAACCGGTGAGCAAAAACAAAAAGGAGGTTGAAGCAAAGACGCAGGGACGTGAACGAAGCAGCAAGCGCGGCATGACGGGCGTCCTCTCATCACGGGTGCGACGGACCAGAAATTCAGATCACGATGCACTATCATAATGAGAAGAACGCCACGAACCCAGCCGTCAATGTCGCTGAATACCGTA
>JAYTRB010000148.1:0-3576 GCA_043746425.1 Planctomycetia bacterium | reverse complement strand
TCGGCGTTGGTTTTCTGTGGATGAAATCCCCAACCGGTAACGGGGTCGTTCCCGCCGGAAGCAGTCAGAGGGGCAAGAGAGGCAACACAACTGTCGGAGCCTTCGATGTCAAAGGGGCGCCGGGCGAGCCCGCGAATTATTTGGCCATTCAATGAGTGAGCGCCGCGAGGGCCTCGAAACGGGGTAATGGGCGATCCGACTCGCCTGAATAACGAGAACGGCCGGCGCTGCAATGACATGGGCCACTTGGCCTTGCCAGGAGAAGACTGCGAAGTCAAATGCTTGCGGGACTATCGCAATAAGGCGAGGCGATGTTGAGTCAGGATCCCAGCGCAAGAACCAGTCGCCCCAGCAGTCCATACGCGTGACCTGCCACCTGTCTCCCGCGGGTCATTGAACCGTCAGAAGCGGCAAGGGGACAGACACCCTGGCGATGAGGCCGCCGACACCCGGCTCGACTTGTATTCATTTTCCTGGCACTTGAAAGCATTGGCCCGCCGCCGAACTCGTCAGACCGCCGGCAAAAAGACAAACGAAGCACGGTTCTGACGAATTCAGCGACCAAGCCTCTCTTTCTCGATTCCAGATTCAACGGCAGTTCTCGCTCAATCGGTCACTCTCGCATCGGGGCTCGACCGGTGGTCGTCCCAGATGGCGCCGGGGGAAGATCCGCGGTGATTGATCACTTCAGCGGCCCGCAGCGCCCAGGTGCGGCGGGTCATTAGAGCAACCGGGTATTCTCCAAACCGTGGGCCCATACCTTCCAGGACTGTTTCCGGACGCTGCACATTTGAACTGCGATTGACCATCGTGGTGTTCCTCGTGGGTGTCAGTCGTCATGAAGCTGCCATCTTCGTCGCCAGGACATACTCGCGACGCATGACAATCTTGCCCGCGCTTCAAACCAGAGGTCGGCAGATTCGAGGGCGCGAGAGGCCAACTGGTAAAACATTCGACCGCGCGACGAAGCGTTCCGCAAAAGCGATCGATTGTCCGTAGGCCGATGATCTTTGCCAATCGGCACCAAACGGCCTAGATGGCACCGGCCACGGTTTGCCGCTCGACCGTCGTCACGCTTTCCCTGACTGGCGCGACGAGAGCCTTCCGCAAAATCAGCCGGGTCAATTCGGGCAGACAATTCAGGCGCAGCGGATGCCTCCCAGAAATTCCGCGGCTGACGTACAAAAGGGTTGGAGGCTCCCAGAAGACCCCTGAGGCGTAATGGCAGCCATAAATGCTCGGCGAATAGACGGCTCCGAACCCAGGCAGCCGCACCTGTCCCCCATGGTTATGTCCTGATAGCATGAGGTCGATCGCATGCCGGCGGCCCCAGGCAATATTGTCGGGGGTGTGACTGAGGAACAGCCGAAAGGCATCGGGTGGTGCCGATCTTAGGTCGGGTTGCGTTCCCATCCAAGGAAGTTCGCTGCCGCAGATGGCAAGCGGCAGGCCCAGGTGTTCGATGACAACCGTGCGGCTGGCGACGCCGTGCCAGCCCATCTCTTCGAGACGATCGCGAATTTCGTCAGTGTTCGTCATTGTCCAGTCATGGTTACCCAGGACGAAATAGCAACCCAAAGGCGCGCTCAGACGACCGAGCGTCGAAGGCAGCCAGTCGATCAGGTCTTCGCGATCGATAAGATCTCCGGTAAAGACCACCAGATCGGCCGGCATCGTATTGGCAACAGCGATGACCCTTTCAAAATACGGCTTGTCGATCGTACCCAGGAAATGCAGATCAGAAATGTGCAGAATCGATAAACCGTCCCATTCGGCAGGAAGACGCGGCACGCGGTATTGTTTGTCTGAAACTTCGAGCTTCAGAATCTGATTGCCGGGAATGCGGGTGAACAATTCATACGGCCCGCGACCAAGGGGACGAAACCCGATTTCGCAGGCGATGTCGATGGTGCGCGAGCTCTTGGCAATCTGGACGGCCCGGCAGGCGGCAAGTCGCCGGCGCAGCGCCACGACCGGCAGCGCCGCAACCACCGCGCCACACACCGCCAGGTACGTCAGCAGCGATAGCGGCAGATTGTGCCAACTTCCGCCGAAAAAAAGCTGTGGCCCGCTAAACCCGGCCAGCCAGGCGAAGAGCCCGGGCAGAACGACGATGACCAGGTCGTGCGCCTGGCGAAATCGATGCAAGACAGGCATGGGCAAGGGCCACGCATGCACCCGATTGACGAGCGCGACGACCAGCGCCGTGTGGCCCATCGAGAGTGCGAAAAATAGAATGACATTCAGCCAGGCGATAGACATGCATCGGTTTTATCGTGGCACGCAGCCCCTGACAAGACGGATCACTGCTTGCGCCGGAGTGTGATCACCTGCAGACGAGCCCCGCAGATCAATCCGCCCGATTCCAAGACACCGGTCTCAACTGCGCTCAGCTCAATACGCCCGCCGCTGCCGCGATGAAGGAATCTTCATCGCTTTTCGGTATTTCGTAATCGTGCGCCGCGCGAGTGTGTAGCCTTGCAGGGCCAGTTCCTTCACCAGGTCGTCGTCACTCAAGGGACCGTTCTTGTCTTCCTTGTCGACGATCTCACGTAACTTGATGCGGATGATGTCCCACGCGACTTCATCGCCCCCGGTGGTCGTCGTCCCCCCGCCGAAAAACCGCTTGAGCGAAAAAATGCCCCGGGGGGTCTGCACATATTTGTCGTCGACCGCACGCGACACCGTCGTGACATGCACCCCCACGACGTCGGCGATCTGCTGCATTTTGAGGGGGATAATAAATTCGGGCCCCTTGTCGAGAAATGGGGTCTGGTGATCGACGATCGCCTGAGCGACGCGTTTGAGCGTATTGTACCGCTGCTCAATCGACTCGATGAGCCAGCGCGCCGATTCGATCTTGCGCTTGATGTAATCTCGCGTCTGCTGGTCCGCCTGGCCATTGGCCAGCAATTGCTGATATTTGCGGCTGATATTGAGCCGCGGCGTATATTCGTCTTCCAGACGAACCACGTACTTTCCCGAGGCGTCCTGCTCGACGCTGATGTCGGGGACGACATTCGGCGCCGAGGCCACCTCGAAGTCGCGTCCCGGACGCGGATTCAAGTGCAGCAACTCTTCCCGCGCCTCTTTGATGAGGTCGATCGGGTATCCGGTCCGGCGTTCAATGACCGGCAGCCGATTTTCGGCGAGGTCTTCGAGGTGCGACGTGATGAGCGTAATCAATACATCGCGGAGGGGCGTATCGGGGCCGATTTGCAGCAGAAAACATTCTTTAAGGTCGCGGGCTCCCACGCCGACGGGCTCGAGACGTTGAATCATCGACAATGCCGATTGGGCGTCGTCCGGACTGATGGGCTTGCCGTACGCCTCCATCATTTCATCTAGCGAAACAGGAAGCCGCCCGTTGCCATCGAGGTTCTGAATGAGATATTCCGCAAATTCGCGGATTTCGGGCTGGGGCGAAAAAAAGCCGAATTGCTCGAGCAAATAGTCTTGCAATGATTGCGGCCGGGCGGTCAGATTCGAGATCGCGTCGTGAACGCGATCGCCGTCTTCAGATATCCGGTTCGAAGACACCCGCGGCGAATAGGTGTAGTCGTCCTCCTGCCAGTC
>JAYTRB010000147.1:0-8065 GCA_043746425.1 Planctomycetia bacterium | reverse complement strand
CTGGGCGTCGCGAAGAAGATTAAGATCGACGCCGAGAACACGACGATTGTTCAAGGCGCCGGCAAGAAGGCTGACATCGAAGGTCGTGCCGAGCAGATTCGCCGCGAGATCGGAGAGACCGACAGCGAATATGACCGCGAGAAACTGCAAGAGCGGTTGGCCAAGCTGGCTGGTGGCGTGGCTCAGATCAATGTCGGCGCCGCGACAGAAACGGCGATGAAAGAGCGCAAAGACCTCATCGAAGACGCCTTGGCGGCAACGCGGGCAGCGATCGAAGAAGGGGTTGTTCCGGGGGGCGGCGTCGCCCTGATCCGTTGCAATGACGTCATCGGCAAGCTCGATCTGTCGGGAGACGAAAAGCTCGGCGCGAAGCTGATTCAGAACGTCCTTGAGGTGCCACTGCGTTTGATCGCCGCCAATGCCGGAATGGATGGCTCGGTGGTGTCGAATAACGTCAAGAAGTTGAAGAGCAAGACGCACGGCTATGACGCTTTGAACGATCGCTATGGCGACATGTTTGAATTCGGCATTGTCGACCCGTGCAAGGTCACCCGCTCGGCACTTCAGAATGCGGCCAGTGTCGCCTGTCTGCTGTTGACGACTGAGTCGATTATCGTCGATGAGCCGAAAAAAGAAGGCGACGACCATGGCGGACACGACGACCACCACGACATGGGAGGCATGGGAGGCATGCCTGGCATGGGAGGAATGGGCGGCATGGGTGGTATGGGCGGCATGATGTAAGCCGACTGTGGAGTCGGGTTTTTCCATAAGTGATTCTTTACATTCAATATAACACCAGGCACCGGAGTGAAAGACAATGCAGTTGAAGCCTCTTGATGATCGCGTGGTTGTAGAGCCCCAAGACGCCGAGACCACCACGGCGGGTGGCATCGTTCTGCCTGACACAGCGAAAGAAAAGCCGCAGCGTGGCAAGGTGAAGGCGGTCGGCCCCGGCCGATTGCTCGAGACGGGCGCGCGGTGCCAGATGAGTGTGTCGATCGGAGACGAAGTTCTGTTCAGCAAATACGGCGGGACAGACATCGAAGTCGAAGGCAAAGACGTAAAAATTCTGCGCGAGAGCGACATTCTGGCGAAGCTGGCGTAGGCCGCCCGCCAAACAGGCAACAACCATTCGAATAGGAGTACGCAAGCGTGGCAAAACAACTTTTGTTTGATGATCGCGCGCGGCTTAAGCTGCAGCGCGGAGTCAAGACGCTGGCCGACGCGGTCGCGGTGACGCTGGGCCCCACCGGGCGAAACGTTATTATTGACAAGAGCTTTGGCAACCCGCTGGTCACCAAAGACGGGGTGACTGTCAGCAAAGAGGTTGAGCTCGAAGATCCGTTCGAGCACATGGGTGCGAAACTCGTCAACGAAGTGGCGACGAAAACCAGCGATATTGCTGGCGACGGCACGACGAGCGCCACGGTTCTGGCGAGGGCAATTTACGACGAGGGGCTGCGCAGCATCACGCTGGGAGCCAACCCCACGATTGTCCGGCGTGGAATCGACAAGGCGACTGAAGCCGCGATTGAGTACTTCAAATCGACTTCGAAGCCCGTTTCGAGCCCCGCAGAAATCGCCCAGGTGGGCGCGATCTCGGCCAACAACGATCAGGCGATCGGCGACATGCTGGCCGAAGCCATGCAGAAGGTTGGCCGCGACGGTGTGATTACGGTCGAAGAAGGCAAAGGCAACTCGACGACTTTGAAGCTGGCAGAGGGAATGCAGTTCGACAAAGGGTTCGTTTCGCCCTACTTCGTGACTGACCCCAGCGAGATGAAGGTCGTTCTTGAAGACTGCTACATTCTGATTTTCGAGAAGAAGATTTCGAGTTTGCGAGATCTTGTTCCGGTTCTCGAAAAGACAGCCCAGTCAAGCAAGCCGCTGTTGATTATTGCCGAAGATGTCGAAGGCGAAGCGCTGACGGCGCTGGTCGTCAACAAGCTGCGTGGCGTGCTGAAGGTGTGTGCCGTAAAGGCGCCGGGCTTCGGCGATCGCCGCAAGGCCATGCTGGGCGACATCGCCGTGCTGACGGCTGGTACGCTGATGTCTGAAGACCTGGGAATCAAACTCGAATCGATCGAATTGAGCCACCTGGGTCGCGCAAAGAAGATCGAAGTCACGAAAGACGCGACGACGATCATCGAAGGCGCCGGCAAGGAAAGCGAGATTCGGACGCGCGTGCAGCAGATTCGTACTCAGATCGAGAATACCGAGAGCGAGTACGATCGCGAGAAGTTCCAGGAACGGCTGGCGAAGATTACCGGCGGTGTGGCAATCATCTCAGTAGGCGCCGCAACGGAAGCCGAAATGAAGCAGACCAAGGCCCGGATGGAAGACGCATTGCATGCCACACGGGCGGCAGTTGAAGAGGGAATTCTTCCTGGCGGCGGCGTGGCTTACTTGCGTGCCATTCCGGCGGTTCGAGAAGTAAAGGCCAAAGGAGACGAGTTGATCGGTGTTGAGATCATCGCTCGCGCCCTCGAAGCCCCCATTCGCCAGATCGCCGAGAACAGCGGCCTCGATGGAGCTGTCGTCGCTGACGAGGTCAAGCAGAAGCCGACCAATCAGGGTTACGATGCCCGCGGTGGCAAGTACTGCGATATGGTCAAAGAAGGGATCATTGACCCGACCAAGGTCGTTCGCAGTGCCCTGCAGAATGCGGCTTCGATTGCCGGTTTGATGCTGACGACTGAAGTGCTCGTCACCCGCACCGACGAAATCGGCGGCGGCGACAAGGCCAAAGTTGAGGGAAGTGTTCGCTGACCCGCATGGGCAGCGGTCTCTGGAGATGCGTCTGGCGAAACGGGCCACCGGCTACGGTGGCCCGTTTCACAAACCAGCCGCAATCTGCCAGATGGCGGTTTTCGCCCGGCCAACGGCTTGGGGCTGACACCGAATAAGCCTTCTCACATTTGCTCAAACCTCGTATAACGCGATTTGAAATTGTGGTTTTAGATGGCTGATTTGAAATGAGTCCAATGGCCGCACAAAGGGACTACTACGAAATCCTGGGCGTTGCCAAAGAAGCTGCGCCTGAAGACGTCAAGCGCGCCTACCGCAAGGCCGCCGCGGCCAATCACCCCGATCGCAATCCGGGCGATGACGCGGCCATCGAACGCTTCAAAGAGGCCGCCGAAGCCTACGACGTTCTGGGCGATGCGCAGAAGCGAGAACTTTACGATCGCTACGGTCACGAAGCGTTTGCCCGCGCGGGGGGGCGGCGGGCGGGGTTTAACGACGTCAACGACATTTTCGGCGCCTTCGGCGATTTGTTCGAGGGTTTCTTTGGCGGGGCGGCCGCAGGGGGCGGCGGTCGCGGGACAGGGCGACGCGCCACGCGCGGCGACAGCCTGCGCTACGCGCTCGACCTTGAATTGCACGAGGCTGCCTTCGGTTGCACGCGGTCGATCGAGATCGCTCGGTCTGAACTGTGTTCAACGTGCGACGGTTCTGGAGCGAAGCCCGGCTCTGCCGCCGAGAAGTGCAGTTACTGCGCCGGTCGCGGGCAGGTGGTGCAGGCTCAGGGTTTTTTTCGGATTCAGACGACCTGCCCGGCGTGTCGAGGTGCGGGTGAACTGGTGCGCGACAAGTGTGCGAAGTGTGCCGGTTCAGGCCGCGAAGACAAAACCGTTCGGCTTGACGTCAAGGTGCCAGTGGGGGTCGATAACGGCATGCAGCTTTGCGTTCGGGGCGAAGGCGAGCCCGGCGACCATGGCGGTCCGCGGGGCGATCTGTATTGCGAGATTCGCGTTGCCGAACATCCGCTGTTTGCCCGACAGGGGCACGACCTGGTATGTACGATTCCGGTCAGTTTTTCGCAGGCCGCGCTGGGAACGGCGTTGGATGTGCCGCTGCTCGACGGCAAGCACCATCTCGAAATTCCCGCGGGGACGCAGGCGGGCGAGATCATTCGCCTGCGCGGAAAGGGGATGCCCGATCCGCACTCGCGGCGTAAGGGCGACCTGTTGATACAGGTTCACCTCGAAGTACCCAAAAAACTCAATGTGCGGCAGCAGGAACTGCTCCGCGAATTGGCAGAGCTTGATCAGAAAAACGTAAGCGCTCACCAGAAGTCGTTTCTGGAGAAACTGAAAGATTATTTTGCATCGTCCGCCGAGACGAAAGGTGAGGAATGAGTCCCGCGGTAGATTCGAGTGACAATTCGCCCGACAGCAGGCCCAGCCCCGTGCCCGAAAGCCAAACGGGGCCCGAAAGCCAAACGGGGCCCGAAAGCCAAACGGGGCCCGAAAGCCAAGCGAGCGCTACCGGCGCCGCGGCGCAGCAAGACCAGGCCCAGCCATCGCCCGGCACGCTGGAGGACCAGTTGCAACTGGCGCAGGCCGAGCGCGACGGAATGATGAAGAAATGGCTGATGGCTGTCGCCGATCTCGACAATTATCGCCGCCGCATGCAAAAGGAAACAGAACAAGACCGGCGGTACGCAGTGCTGCCCCTGGCGCGAGACATTCTGCCGGCTCTCGACAATCTGCACCGCGCCCTCGAGGCGGCCCGCAATGGGGGCGACGTGAACCAGCTGGCACAGGGAGTGCAGATGGTGACCCGGCAGTTCGACGATGTGCTGGCAAAGCACTCGGTTTTACCAATCGATGCGGCCAACAAGCCCTTCGACCCGAACCTGCATCAGGCGCTGCAGCAGCTTCCCGCGCCGGGCAAACCGCCGATGACGGTGCTGACTGAGTGCGAGCGCGGCTATACGCTCTACGACCGGGTCGTGCGGCCGAGCACGGTCATCGTGTCGGCGCCCTAGGGTAACAAGAGCCGGGTCATCCTTTTCAGATTTCGCATGCCGCAATCGCCGTATACTTCGATGGGTTGAACTATGCCGACTTACGATTACGTTTGTAATGCCTGCAAACACGAGTGGGAGGAATTCAAGCCGATGTCGGCCAAGCCCACGAAGAAATGTCCCGAATGCGGGAAGTTGAAGGCCACGCGCAAGATCGGGTCTGGGGCGGGAATCATCTTCAAGGGCTCGGGCTTTTATCAGACCGACTATCGAAGCGATTCGTATAAGAAAGCCGCCGACGCCGATTCGAAGTCGCAAACGAGCTCAGAAACCAAATCGGAATCGAAGCCGAGTTCGGGCGAGTCGAGCGGAGCATCGTCGAAATCGAAAGATTGAATGTCGCCGCAGAAACAAAGCTGTTCAATGTGGCCGTTTCATGATTAAGCCGCTCGATTGTCCCATCTGCCGCAAGCCCGTCAACGCACCGGCCGAGCAGCAGCCCAGCTGGTTCCCGTTTTGCAGCGAGCGCTGTCGGCAGGTCGATCTCTTGCGGTGGAGCAAGGGGAAATATGCGATTGTCGAGCCACTCAGTCCCGATCAAGTCGCCGAAGAGCTCGGTCCCGAAGATGACGAGTCATTGGACGGCTGAGCATGAAGTCGCCGCATTTGCCGACCAGCCGCGCCGTTTATCGCCGTTGAAAAAACGGCATTGACGTTTCGTTATTTTCCGACCCCTGGAATTTCGCCATCAAGCAGCAGTGACCGCACAAACTGCACGGGGGGTGAACCGAACGACACGACTTTGTCGTGATAGCGTTTGAGACTGAAGTCTTTGCCCCACGCGGCCTCGGTCTCGCGGCGCAGGTCGCGATGCTCTTGCAGGCCCACGAAATATGTCGAGAGTTGCGTCGATGTGAGCTGTGCGCGAATCCATTTACCCGCCGCTTCACGTTCTTCCTGAAAGGTATCTTCGATCATGATTCGCATGGCTTCGTCGCGTCCCATACCGTCGACATGAATCGCCTGGTCGATGAGCGCATTGGCAATCGTTCGCAGATACCACTTGAGGTTCACCAATCTCATGAGCGGGTCGCCATCGAGATAGCCTTCGTCAACCATCATTCGCTCGGTATAGCACGCCCACCCCTCGATAAAGACCCCCGACGACAAAACGGCCCGCAAGGTGCTCGGGTAGCGATTGGCCCACGCGAGCTGGACGAAATGCCCGGGCATGGCTTCGTGAATCGTCAAATTGTGAATCGAGCGAATGTTGTACTCGCGCAGGAACGACTCGATCTGCTGGCTGCTCCAGTCAGAAGGAAGCGGAGCGACGGCGTAAAACGTTTTCTGCCCGACATCGAGCGGGCCGGGCGAATCGCAGTAGGCCGTCGACACGCCGCGCTGGAATTCGGGCATGATGATGATTTCGAGCGGGTCCTCCGGCAGAGTCATCAGATTCTTTTTCTTCACGAACTCAGTCGCCGTTTGCAGCGAGGCTTTCGCCGTTTCGACCACGGCGTCGGCTGGCGGCGCGTCGCGGGCCGCCAATTCGAGCCCAGCCCGAATAATCGCCTGTCGGTACTCGGGCGAAGGCTTCTCGGGGAACTGAGTGTAAGGATGCTTCTTGCGGTAGACCTCTTGAGCCGTGCGATACATCTCATCGCGGACCCGTTCGAGGTCGCGGCGGGCGCGGTCGCGAATTTCGTCGCGCGTCAGAGGGGTCTGGAAGGTGAAGGCGAGCTTCTGGTCGAAGAGCCGCGGCCCGAGCCGGAAGTCTCCCCCCGCCTTCGGCAGCAATTCCTTTTCAAGCCACGATTGTTGTGTTTCGATTGCCGCGCGTGCGGTCGCCATGGCCGCGCGCAATCGCGTTTGCTCTTTGTCAGGCAGGGCTCCCAGATGCGGTTCAACCAGGTTTTCGAGAATGCTCAGCACACCCCGGTTCTGCTTGACGGCGGTCTCGGCATGAATCGACGGCACGCGCCGTGCATCGATCGTGGCGCGCACTTGTTCGAGCAGCCTGGGGAATTGCTCAAGCCGGTCGGCAACGTGCTTGAGCCGCTCGGGAAGCGGTGCGAATTCGCGGGCCATCAGCCCGTAGACGGCGCTTCCGGCCAATTCCGTGTACAGCAGCGGGTTCCAAGCCCATTCCTGCAAACTCTCGAGCCGCCACAGATCGCCATTCAGCGAGTGCTTCAAGAGCGCATAGTCTACCTGATGCGCCCGCGACAATTGCCGGGGATTGATCGCTGCCAGATCTGCCAGGAACTTGCGCGAAAACCTGGCAGAGCGGGTGCGGGCATCGGGGCTGATTTCGTCGATGCGGCTGTCGAAGCGATGGTCGCCCAGCTGCGTCGCCGAAACGGGCGCAAGCTCCGGAAACTGACTCACATACTGTCGGCCAAGGTCTTCGAAGGTATTGTCCATCGACGAGTCTCCTGCAGCATCGGCCAGCAAACAACAGGCCGGCAGCAAAAACAAAAAGTGTGCGGTCATCAGCGGGTCTCCGGTGTCAGTCCCAGAACTGGGGCGTGGGCAAGCATGGCAGCGATGCAGAAGGCAATGTGTTCGTCGAGATCAACTCCAAAGTCGGCGGCGCCGCGGGTGATGTCGTCGCGGTTGACTGCGGCGGCGAACGACACGTGCTTGAGTTTCTTGCGTACGCTTTTGGACTCGAGGCCTTCCAGCCGGGTCGGGCGGACGAGGGCGCAAGCCGTAATGAAGCCGCACAATTCGTCGCAGGCATAAAGCGCTTTATCGAGGCGCGACACGCGTGGACAATCAGTGAGATAGTCGGCATGCGACTTGATGGCGTAGATCAGATCATCGGGGTAATGGCGGGCCTTCAGAATGGCCGAGCCTTGCAGGGGGTGATCGGGAGGATTCGGCCAGCGCTCGTAGTCGAAGTCGTGGAGCAGACCTACCGCACCCCACTTCTCTTCGTCTTCACCGAACTTTCGGGCATATGCCCGCATGGCGGCCTCGACCGCCAGCATGTGCCTTATGAGGCTTTCATTTCGGGTGAATTCTCGCACCAGTGCGAGGTCGTCGTCACGGTTCACAGGCGGGGTTGATCCTTCAAAACGTGGTCTCATTTTTTGGTTTTCGGCATTATAACAATCGCGCAACGTAAATCGACTGTGGTTTTGACCAACAGCACCGCGGCGTGTTACGATGAAATCTGGAAGAATTTTGAAGCTTGGCTCGAAAATAAGACGTTGGGGCAGTGGGGCGACTCGTTTGTCACCTCGAGCGCTTGTTGTTCTTCATGTTGTGCCGCCTCGGCGGGCACTTGATCCGCGCATTTCATAC
>JAYTRB010000146.1:0-4625 GCA_043746425.1 Planctomycetia bacterium | reverse complement strand
TACCTTTCGGGAACCGGCGTTCTCAACTCGAGCGGTGGCACTATTACTCCTGGACAAGGTTACACCCGCATTGCCGCGAAGATGGCGCAGGTCGTATTCCTGGAACAGAGTTCGGCAACACCTGTTACCGGAACGCGCGGCACTTATACGTCGACGATCAACCGCGGGGGTTGCGGGTGTCTTGTAAGTTACAAAACCACCAGCGGCGGGGGGAACACGAAACTGTATGTCGCCGTCGATGGATCCGATTCCAATTCGGGCACGATTGATCAACCGCTCAAGACTATTTCAAGTGCCCTCGCCAAGTTACAGAATTTCGGGGTGATCGTGGTTCGGGCTGGCACCTATGCGGTTGCCGCGCCGCTGGAAATCACGACCATGGGGGCCACGATTCTGGCCGATTCAGGTGCAACTCCGATCGTTCAGAATGGTAATTTCCCGGGTCCGCTGTTCGATGTGCGGGCCGATAGCGTTCGGATTGACGGATTTCTTATGGACGGCCAGTTCGTCTCAAATGCACGCGCTGTGAGGGGCCACGGGACGGCCAACCTTTTGACGGTCGCTAACTGCGAAATCAAGCAATTTACGAATCACGCCGTTGATGTCGACGGCGCCGACTGCAAGGTAGATAACTGCCACATTCATCACAATTTGTGGTGGGATCCCGTGACAGGAATTCAGGACGCCCATGGCGTCACGACGGTCGACGCCCAGCGACTATTGATCAGCCGCTGCACCATTCATAACTGCAGCGGTGATGCGTTCCAGGGCGACCGGGGAACCTGGCAGGATATTACCATCGACCAGTGCAATTTTTACGACACGCCCCTTGAAAGCGACATGGCCGGCTTTAAGAAAGGGGTTTACGTTTCGGAGAACGCCATCGACACCAAGCATGTGGCGACGGCCCCACGAGCGCGCCTGACTCTTAAAAGGTCTCAATTTCACAGTTTCTATTCGAGTTTCATTGAAAGTTCGACGCTCAATCTCAAAGAACAGGCCGATGTGGTTACCGATTCTTGCGACGTTTACGATTCGCACATCGGCTTTCGAGTGCGCGGGCTGATAAATGATGGCGGCGTGTGGGTCAGCGCGGTGAATTGCACGATTCGCGATTCGCTCGTCGCAATCCGCTATGAAGACGACATGCACAACCTGCACCTGGTGTTCAATACCTTCAACAATTGTCAGAACATCATTCACGGAGCGCCGACCAATACTCCGTGGGGGACCGGTTGGATCGTCTCCAACAACCTGCTGGTCGGTTCGCAGAGCCTTCCCGCTCAGATTCCGGGGCCGGCCAATCGAATTCCTCCAGCGGGGAGCATCGATCCGACGACGCTCCATCCGACAACCTCTGCGGGTCTTCTAGGCCAGAGTGTTCCTAACGCCGTACCGCTGTGGTATCCGCCGATAACGACCGACAAGGATGGCCTGCCTCGCTCGGCGACTACACCCACGATGGGGGCGTATGAGTATGCCGCGCCCGCGGCGAATGTGGCGAAATGATCGCGCCAGGATCACTTTCCCTGGATGCGCAACAAATGCCGTTCTGTCCGAATGAACAGTGCGCTATCGCCGACGGCGTAAGAAGCGAGAGTCGGCTCTTCCAGCGGATTTTTCGCAAGTTCGTTGTATTCGTCGCCCGGCTTTAACACAAACCCATCGCCTTCTTCATTCTGGAGAAAGATCTTGCCGTCGGCATAAACCGGCGAGGCCGAAAAACCGCCCCCCAAGTTGTGTTGCCACCGCGACTGCCCCGATCTGGCGTCGAGACAGGTCACCAGACCGCGGTCCGCAACAAGGTACAACGCGTCCTCAACCAGGAGCGGCGATGGGTTGTGGGGCGCCCCTTTTTTCATTTGCCATTCCACGTGAGTCTCAGTGACGTCGCCAGCGGCTCCTTGCGGACGAATGGCCAGCACCATCGGCGAATCGTAGCCTGTGCAGACAAATACGAGCCCCGACCCGAACACCGGCCGCGGCACGACTGAATACCCCCCGGGGTAACTGACCGACCATATTTCACGGCCGTCAACTGGATCGTACGCGATGACAGCGTCGGATCCCGGGGACACGATTTGCTTCGCGCCGTCGACCGTGATTACCAGCGGCGTCCCGAATGAGAATCCTTTCTTGGGCTTGGTGCTGCGTGGCTTCCGCCAGCGCACCGTGCCTTTCTCCTGGTCGAGAGCGGCCACAAATTGCTGATCGCCGCCGTCGCAACAAACGACAACCAGTCCGTCGACCAGAACTGGCGACCCGCCATTGCCATGCACGGGCGAATATTTCAGCTCTTCGTTGCGCCACAGAACTTCACCATCGACGAGCGCGAGAGCCGCCGTGCCATGCGATCCGAAATGGACGAACAATCGCTTGCCATCGGTTATGGGGGTCGGGCTGGCGTGGCTGTTCTTGCTGTGCATCGACGCGCCACCCGGCTGTTGAAAAACGTCAATGTTCCAGACGATCTTGCCATTTACGGAATCGAGACAGACTGCCCGCAGTGACTGCGGCCCCGATTCGTCTGCCGTAATTGGTACGGCAGTAGTCAGGTACAATCGACTATCTAGCAAGATCGGCGATGACCAGCCCTTGCCCGGAATCTCACTCGTCCATGTCACATTTTCGCGATTCGACCAATGCGTCGGCAATCCCGTGGCAGTTGATGTTCCCTGGCCCGTGGAACCACGAAACTCCGTCCAATCATCGGCCCGCGTCGCGGTTCCCGACAGGAGACAGAACACCACCACAACCGCCTTCGATCTGTGACGCATGCGACAACGATCCTTTTTTGCAGGACGCCCTTTTTGCAGGACGACCGAACGAAACGTTTTCCGCCAGGATGTTCACGACTCTTCTATGGCGATGATTTCCATTCGTCGCGAACCTTTGGGGAGCGGCACATCCACCTGGTCTCCCGGCTTTTTCCCGAGCATGGCCTTGGCGAGCGGGCTGCTTGTCAGAATCTTGAGCACTTCGCCCGAGTAGTCTTCTTCACCGGCCCCGACGAACTGATATTTTTCTTCGATTCCATCCGTCATGTCCTTGACCGTCACCATCGAACCGAACGCGACGACCCCTTTGGGCATGGCCGCCTTATCGACGATGTATGAACTTGCAAGTTTCGCCTTGAGTCGGTTGATCCGCGCTTGAAGCAACCCTTGTGCTTCGCGCTGCCCATGGTATTCGGCATTCTCGCTGAGATCGCCTTCCGCTCGTGCTTCGGCGATTTTCTCGGCAATCATCGGCATCTCCACATCTTCCATCTGGCGAATCTCTTCGCGCATTTTCTCGTAGCCTTCGCGCGTCGTTGGGATTCGATCCATAGGGTCAGTCTCCTCACCACGGGCGGGGTGGCGAGAAATCTCGCTCGCGGGCCGCCGAATTCGTCGTTATGCAAAACGACTGGCGGGAGGAGACCGGTCGCCCGTCTCCTTCCGCCAGCCGAACCTCATCATTATTGCCGGATTTCCCGTGGGATGAAAGTCAAAACCCAGATCGGCCGCCCCTATTCCAGGCGAAGTTCCCATAGGTCGGTGGCCATCGGCGGTGCCCACGTCACCTCAACGGACCGATCCATGTCCGCAGCGGCAATTGGAAATTTGAGTCTACTTCACCTTCATCCACTGCTTTTTCTTCGCACTGGCAAGCACTGCGTCGCAAACTTTTTGCGTCTCCAGAGCATCTCGGAATGTCGGCCCGGCGGGTTTGCCCGATTCGAGACCGCCCAAGAAGTCGGCCACCTGATGCACGAACGATTGCTCGTATCCAATTTGGAGCCCGGGCACCCACCAGTGGTCCATGTAGGGATGGCCGCCGCCGTGATCGGTCACATGAATCGACCTCCACCCGCGCAGTCTGCTTTCGTCGCTGTGCTCGAAATACTGAAGGCGGTGCAGGTCATGCAGATCCCATTTGAGTGACGCCTTTTCGCCGTTGATCTCAAACGTGTAAAGCGCTTTATGGCCGCGGGCATACCGCGTCGACTCGAACGTGGCCAGCGAACCATTGTCGAACCGGGCGAGAAAGGCGCAAGCATCGTCAATCCCGACTTTCTCTACTTTGCCGGTCAGATTGTGCTTCCGCTCTTTAATGAATGTTTCGGTCATCGCCGAGACACTCTGAATGCCGCCGTTAATCCAAATCGCCGTATCAATGCAATGCGCCAACAAATCGCCCGTAACACCACTGCCGGCCGCCTTGGCGTCGAGTCGCCACAGCCCCTGTCCTCCTTGGGGAAGGTCGGCCGAAATGGTCCAGTCCTGCAAAAAGACGGCGCGATAGTGAAAAATTCTCCCTAGCTTTCCGTCATCAACGAGTTGTTTGGCCAACGTCACGGCAGGCACACGGCGATAATTGTACCAGACCATGTTCGCCACGCCGGCCTTTTCGACGGCCAACACCATCTTCTGGCCCTCTTTCGTGTCGATCGACAATGGCTTTTCGCACAGAACCATTTTGCCCGCCTTGGCAGCGGCCACGGCGATGTCGTGATGCAAGTTGTTCGGAACGCAGATATCAACTGCGTCGATGTCCTTGCGGGCCACGAGTTTCTTCCAATCGGTCTCGATCGATTCATATCCCCAAGTGTCGGCAAAGTCCTGGGCCTGCTGGGCGTTCCG
>JAYTRB010000145.1:0-9520 GCA_043746425.1 Planctomycetia bacterium | reverse complement strand
GTGCGGGTGCCTCTGGGAGTCGTATTTTTCATTTACGAATCGCGCCCGAACGTCACCGTCGATGCCGCAGGAATTTGCGTCAAGAGCGGGAATGCCGTCATTCTGCGAGGAGGCAAAGAGGCCTTTCACAGCAACCAGGCTCTGTATGAGGTCTTGCGCGAATCTCTGACAGACGCCGGCCTGCCCGTGAACAGCGTGCAACTGGTCGAGACTACCGACCGCGCTGCCATCGGCCATTTTTTGAAATTGCACGAACAGATCAGCGTCACGATTCCTCGGGGAGGAAAATCGCTGATTGAACGCGTCATGGCCGAAGCGACGATGCCGGTGATCAAGCACTACGACGGAATCTGCCATGTGTACATCGACCGGCAGGCCGATTTCGACATGGCGCGCGCGATCATCATCAACGCCAAGTGCCAGCGTCCGGGGGTCTGTAACGCGGCCGAGTGCCTGCTCGTGCATCGCGACATTGCTGAATCATTCCTGCCCTTGGTGGCGCGCGATCTGGCCGCCCAATCGGTCGAATTGCGATGCTGCCTGCGGTCGCGGCCGTTAATGCCCGGGAGCCGCGCTGCAACCGATGACGACTTTCACTCAGAATTCCTCGATTTGATTCTCGCCGTGCAGGTTGTCGATGACCTCGAGCAGGCGATCGAACACATCGAAACGCATTCGTCGCATCACACCGACGCCATCGTGACGAACGATCTGGTCGCAGCGAGCCGGTTTACGGCCGAGGTCGATTCGGCGGCCGTTCTGGTCAACGCCAGTACGCGTTTCAACGACGGCGGAGAAATGGGGTTGGGAGCCGAAATCGGCATCAGCACCGATAAATTCCATGCCCGCGGACCGTGTGGCCTGCGGGAATTGACGAGTTATAAGTTTGTGGTGCTGGGTAACGGACAGATCCGGACCTGAATCAGCGTTTTGAAGCCAAAAAACTCAGTCGAGGCCAGGGATGGCAGACGTACTCAGTCAATCAGAAGTCGAATCATTGCTGGCAGCGCTCGACCCCGGCGCGTCGCAGGCGCCGCAACCCGAGGGCAACAGCGATGAGACGAATTCGCAGATCAGCGTGTATGACTTCAAACGCCCCGAGCGCGTCAGCAAAGAACAGATGCGGACGTTCCAGGCGCTGCACGAAGGCTTCAGCCGCGAATTCGGTGCGGCGCTGTCGGCCATGGTCCGCACGATCGTCGAAGTCAAGCTGATCAGTGTCGACCAGCTGACCTACAGTGAGTTCGTGTTCAGTCTCGAAAACCCGACATGCTTCAACCTGCTGAAGGCTGACCCGCTTGACGGGCATATCATTATCGACCTGAACCCGACGATTATCTTTCCCATCATCGACCGTCTGCTGGGTGGGGGCCGGGCCTCGGCGCAGAATGTTCCCCGTCGGCCCCTGACCGAAATTGAACTGCGGCTGGTGTCGAAGATTACCGATCGGGGAATCGTGGCGTTGCGGAACGCGTGGAGCAGTGTCTGCGACCTGGGGCTGAAGGTGACTCAGGTCGAAAGCAATCCGCAACTCGTGCAGATTGTGCCTCCCAACGAAGTCATCGTCCTCATCAGCTTCGAGATTTCGATGGGCGAAATGCGGGGCATCATGAATCTGTGCATTCCCTTCAATACGATCGAACCTCTGGCAGGAAAACTCTCGGCCAATACCTGGTCGACCTATACGCAGAAGCAGCCCGACCGGCGGCAGACCCTGAACTTGGAAACCGGAGTTTCTAATGCGGCTGTCGAGATGGTCGTGTATCTGGCGTCGACCAAGCTGACGGCAGAAGAACTCGTCGGTCTGGCAGTGGGTGACGTGCTCGTCACCGAAAATGATCAGCAGCAACCGCTTGAAGTCTGTATCGAAGGGCGTCCAAAATACTACGCGTTTGCGGGGCTGGCCAAAGGTCACAAGGCCGTACGGATCATCAAGCCCGTGATTCCGCCGGCCGAAGTGGTCGAGCAGAAGCTCACCGCCGGATTGCCAGCTGGAGCCAAGCCGCAACCCTCTCGGCAATGACCAAAAGCGGGGGCAGGAATGGTTCATTGCGAGGGGTGCAAGGGCCGTGGCGTCATCGCGATTCTTCGCGATTTTTGCGAGGGCGACATGGAAACGGTCGCTTTTTTTGGCGGGGCATGAGTGCGATGATTGACGGCAGAGGCTTTAGCGGATAAAAAACGGGATTGGTTTTGTGTTTCAAGAGTCTATCAGGAAAGGGTTTCAGCGATCGAAGCCGCGCATCGGATCAACGAACAAATCCGCATTACGCCCGTGAGAGTTGTCACCCTGACTGGTGAACTACTGGGTGCCATGCCCACCACTGACGCACTTGAGATAGCCCGCCAGGCCGGTATGGATCTGGTGGAGGTCGCTGCAGACGAGCGGCCTCCTGTCTGCCGCATTATGGACTATGGGAAGTTCAAGTACGAACAGAAGAAAAAACAGGCCAAAAGCACAAAGACACATCAGGTGCAGGTGAAAGAAATCCGCTTGCGACCGAAAACGGGCGAACACGACGTAGGTTTTAAGGTAAAGCAAGCACGCGGTTTTCTGACCGATCGTGACAAGGTCAAGGTCACGATCATGTTCAAAGGCCGCGAGATGGCGCATGTCGATCGAGGGCGGGAAATGATATTGGAGGTCATTTCTTCGCTGGAGGACATTGCCAAGGTTGAAAAACCTCCTTCCATGGAGGGCCGGAGTATGACCGCCGTCCTTATTCCTAAATGAGCTGGGCTCGGCGCCGACGCGCAGGAAGGCCATGTGTCATTTTCACTCTTCTTTCGCGTCGGTCAGGAAATGCAGGCTGAAATAAGTAAGTGCGGCCCGGACAGGCTGGAAAATCACCACGGCTTGCCGATATAATCCTCCCTTCCCCGTTTGCCCACCGGGTGCGTCCCAGGAATCCGAATCGAAGTATTATGCCGAAACAGAAGACACATAAGGGAATGAAGAAGCGGTACAAGCTCACCGCGAACGGAAAAGTCAAGCACCGCAAGCGCGGTCGCGGTCACTTGCTGAGCGGTAAAACGTCGAGTCGCAAGCGTCACTTGCGACAAGACGCCGTCATTGGCGGCGTGTGGGCCAAAACGATTCTCGACGGCCTGCGGCCCGGGTTATAACACCCGGAAGCCCTGGCAGAACCTGCGGAAGGTTCGGCTGGGAAAACGCAGCCGTGTCGAATACCGCACCGCGAGCGGGAACAGACTGCACCAGAAGACAGCTAACGTCCTACAGAATTCGATTAAGAACAGGTTGATGCCATGAGAGCGAGAAAAGGTCATGCACGTCGCCGCGCCCGGAAGCGGCTGCTCAAAGAAGTTAAGGGCAATTTCGGGGCGCGCGGCAAGCTAGTTAAAATGGCCACCGAGACGTTGCTTCGCGCGCGGGCATTTGCCTTCCGCGATCGACGGGCAAAAAAACGCGATTTCCGCTCGATGTGGATTGTGCGTGTTACGGCTGCCTGCCGGGCGCGCGGCATGCGGTATTCACAATTCATTCACGGGCTGGCCTTGGCCAAAGTGACGCTCAACCGCAAGTCTCTCAGCGAATTGGCGATTCATAGCCCGCACGTTTTTGATGAGCTGGTGAAGATCGCCCAGTCGGCGTCAGAATCGGTTTCGGCCTCGGCCAGCGCCTGACCTTTGTGATGCCAGACGATGATGAACCTGATCGCGCAACTCGATGAGTTCGAGGGGGCGGCTCTCTTGGCGATTTCGTCGTCTGACGACGAACGCAAACTGGAGGCAATCCGCGTTGAATTTCTGGGAGCCCGGCAAGGCAAGCTGAAAGACCTGCAGGCTTTGCTGGGAAAAGTTCCCAAAGAAGAAAAGCCCGTGGTGGGCAAGAAATTCAACGACGTCAAGACCCGTGTCACTGCGGCACTCGACGCCCGAAAAAGGGCCCTTGAGCGGCCCGTCATTGCCGCCGGTGGGCTCGATGTGACTCTACCGGGTGTGGCTCTGCCGCTGGGGCGACGGCACCCGTTGACACAGACGATTCTCGAATTCAAAGACATCATGGGGCGGTTCGGCTTCACGGTCGCCGATGGGCCCGAAATCGAAGACGAATATCACAATTTTGATGCGCTCAATATTCCCCTCGAACATCCGGCGCGCGATCCGCTCGACAACTTCTATCTGGCTACGGCTGAATTGACGAATCTTTCGGGGCTGCGGCTGTTGCGCAGCCAGACGTCGACCGTTCAGATTCGAGTGATGGAAAAGACCCGTCCTCCGGTGCGTATTATTTCGGTGGGACGTGTCTATCGACCCGACACCATCGATGCCACGCATTCCTGCATGTTCCACCAGATGGAAGGGCTGATGGTCGGCGATTCGGTGACGATGGCCGAACTGAAAACCGTATTGCGTCTGTTCGCGCGGGCCTACCTGGGCCACGATGTGCATATCCGCTTTCGACCTTCGTTTTTTCCGTTCACAGAGCCCTCGGTCGAGGTCGACATGAGCTGGAATGAGCCGGGCAAACCCTGGCTCGAAATCGGGGGCGCCGGAATGGTCGACCCGAATGTTCTGTCTGCCGTCGGATACGACCCCGACCAGGTCAGCGGATTCGCGTTTGGATTGGGAGTCGAGCGATTCTGCATGCGCCGGCATGGAATCCGCGACATTCGGCTGTTCACTGGAAATGATCTGCGGTTCCTGCGGCAGTTCTAAGCTTGACAGTTTCACCAAAACGGCATACGAAGCGGCGCGATTCGCGCTGTCCCTTCCTGTGGTGTTCAAAGAACTGCCGAAAAAGTGAATCCGAGAATGCTCGAAGGCCATCGCGAATTCATTTCAAAGGCGGCCTTCAGACAGGTTGCTCGATGGCTCACGGCAGGACTTTGGGTCACGGGAGTGGCCCTGGGCTGCACCGCCTCGGGCGCGAAACTGGTCGAGAGCCCTTTATCGGTTGAGCAGCAACAACAGGAAGTGCTCGAAGTCGTGCCAGTCGGAACATCGCGCGACGAGGCTGAGCGCCGCTTGCAAGCCGCGGGAATCGAGTATACTCGCGGCGGAAAAGGCTCGATCTACTACCTGGCGCTGTGGAATCGCCAGGACGGACAGCGCTGGCATGTCAACGTCGCGTTGCTTTTCGATCGGGCGGGAAAGCTCTACCGGACGCGTCCGGGCGATTCAGATTTTGGATTACTCTCAGGCAAGCAAAGTACCCAGACTGCTGGCAAACCAGCTGCGACTGTCGGCGATGACGGGGCCACGCCAGCGGCGTCGACCACCGACGAAGAGCGGGTTCCGTTTCCCGGCCGCAGCGGTTCCAGTACAGCGAATCGGTAAGCCGGTGGTGTCTGGCCCGCGGATGATTCAAGGCCGTTTTCAGGAATACACAGCGGCGACGCATCTCAGCGACTGCCGTGACTGCGGCTCGCAGAAAGTGAGGTCACTCGCCCGCCATCAATCGGCCAGCGCACGACTTGCACTGAACCTTGATCCCCAGGTACTTAACCGACATGCGAAGCCGATCTGAACAATGCGGGCAGTACACATAGACGCCAACTTTGACGATTTTTCCGGGGCCAGCGTCGAAGTCGAGAACGAATTCACCGGCACATTGTTTGCAGTTCACGCGATTGCCGATGAATTTGCGGTTGACGCGCAGCTCGCGCGAGCAATGTGGGCACTGGACGTAATACCCGCGCAGCGGCAGTTTGACAAAACTGTCGATTTCCTGGAGCGGTACAAATGTTGGAATCTCGACGCTGTCGGGCTCAAGATCGGTATTGAGAAGCGTCCGGCAATTGCGGCAATGAATGAGCTTTTCAGGCATTTCATCGCCGCATTCGGGGCATGGTCCGCCGGGCCACGGAGGCATAACTTCTTCCTGTTTCTTCGAGAAATCTACAGTGGCGGCGTCCGGCCCCGCCGGACTGAGGATTTCACCCGGTGAGGACACCGCTCACGTTCATCTGTGAGCGAAACGGTTCAATGCGAACGACAGGGTCATCTTTGCTTTCGCCCCTAGAATTCGTCGGTTGCGACCAGTTTCAAAGAGGGGCGCCAATTATTCACCGTGATGTAGAATGACTGACGGTTCGACCCAATTCAAGGCCGATTAGCGATTCTTTCAGTGTTTTGGCGACAAAATATGTGATTTGCAGCGCGCAATCCCGAACTTTATTTATGTTTGGCCTGCTGCACGATATAATGAGATAACGAGGCAATCTCGCAACTTCATTCTCCCGCAGGGGAATTCATCGTACAACGGAATCTGTCATCGACAATGATCGCGTATCTGGTAGTCAGGGAAGGCAATAAGTGGCGCGATGTCTACCGGCTGACTCCTGGCCAGGTGATGACCATCGGTCGAGCGCCGACAAATCGTATCGTCCTGCATGACGACGTTTGCAGCCGGTACCACTGCGAAGTCTTTCAGAATGGCGCGACGTGGAAGATCCGCGATCTTCAGAGCCGCAATGGAACCCTCATTGGTGGTGAACCGGTCGACGGCGAGATTGAGCTCAAGCCCGGCCAGGTGATCGAGATCGGTCCCTGCGAGCTGGCGTTCACCTTCGATCTGTCGCAGGCATTTCCGCGCAGCGGCGTCGAGCCTCTTCTTGAAAACGACACCGGTACTCAAACGGCCGAGGTGCTCGAGATGGTTCCTTCGGGAGCCGAGCCGACCATTCTGCACCGCGAGGCAGAAAACCCGTTCGTCGCCGGCAATCGCGCCGAAAAGATGGGCCGCGACCGAACCAGTCGCGAGCTCGCCCAGCTCTACCGGCTGGCCCTCGACATGGGAGGCGCCAGCAATTCGAAACAGCTTGCCGAAATCGTCCTATCCGGCCTGGCATCGGGAACCAGTGCTGACATCGGCGCGTTGCTTTTGCTTCCCAACCCGGTCTCATCCGGAGAAAACCCGGGAGAGTTGACGCTCGTGGCCTACCGCTCGAGCGGTGAACGGCCCTATCAAAAGGTATCAGAATATCTGTCGACGACAGTCTTAAAGAGCCGAGAGGCGATTTTGGCGCGTGATGTCGCCGATGACAGCCTGCTCGTTAACCGCGACAGCTTGGGAGAGATTCACGCCAAGAGCGTAATTTGTGCACCGATCCGGTTGGGGAAACAGATTTTCGGGTTGATTCACCTGTACTCGACCAACCCCGAACGCAAGCTTGAACCCGATGATCTTGAGTATACGCTGGCCGTCGCCGATCAATGTGCCGGAGCGCTCGACAACCTGTTGCGGCAGGAGAAGCTGGCGGATGGCCTGGCGAAGGTCCGGAATGAGAATCTGAAACTGCGCGAGCAATTGGGTATCGAAAGCGAACTGGTGGGAAACAGCGCCAGCATCCAGGCGCTGAAAACGAAGATTGGGCGGATCGCACCCACCGATGCCACCGTGCTGATCCGCGGAGAGAGCGGCGTCGGGAAGGAACTTGTCGCCCGGGCAATTCATTTCACGAGCCGCCGTCGCAATGGCCCGTTCGTGTGCATGAACTGCGCCGCCCTCACCGAGAGTCTTCTCGAAAGCGAACTGTTCGGCCACGAGAAAGGGTCGTTCACCGGCGCCACGAGCCGCAAAATCGGCAAGTTTGAACAAGCCCATAAAGGGACCATTTTTCTGGACGAAGTCGGTGAAATGGGACCGGGAATTCAAGCCAAATTCCTGCGGGTGCTCGAAGGACATCCCTTTGAACGGGTAGGCGGCAATACCCCGATTCAGGTCGACGTGCGAGTGGTCGCCGCCACGAATCGCGATCTGGAACGAGCCGTCGAAGGAGGAACGTTCCGAAAAGACCTTTATTTCAGGCTGCATGTCGTCGAAATCGTCGTCGACCCACTGCGCGAACGGCTTGACGATACAGCGATTTTGGCGCGGTATTTTCTGCAGGGCTTCGCCGCCAAAACCGAGCGAAACGTCAAGGATTTTACTCCGGCCGCGCTCGATAAACTCGCCGCTTACGACTGGCCCGGGAACGTTCGCGAGCTTCAAAATACGGTCGAGCGGGCGGTCATTCTATCGACGGGCGAATTTGTCGGGACGACCGACATTCAGGTGTCAGGACTGGGCGGAGGCGACGAGCACCACCGCGCGGCACTGACTGGTGCCGGGGGAAAATATGGCGACATCACGCTGGAAGCGCTCGAACAGCAGCATATTCTCGCGGTTCTCGATCGCACGAACTGGAACAAATCCCAGGCGGCACAGATTTTGGGAATTGAGCGTTCGACACTCGATCGGAAACTAAAACGGTACCAGGTGTCTCGACCCGGGCATTAATTAGTGGGACAGCCTATCAATCTGGTGCAGTGGCGCGAAAGAATTCCAGATAACTTTGGAAAATACTTCATTTTTTTGTTGACAATTCACCGAAATCTCAAAAAAATCTAAGGGACGATTGTTTACGGCCTGCCCCACCTTTTTCCCCACCTGAATCATCACTGAATGGCTTCGAATTTGCCGGGTATCCCGGCAAAGGAATTCATGCAGAATTCACAAGTTCATATTGCCGAAAAGAGATGTGACTGATGGCAGTCGGGTTGCAGATGGAAGCGAGTCGAACGTTTTTTTTTGAAACTGAAATTTGATGGAGAGCGATTAATGGCTACGGAGGTGGATGAGGACATTGATGTCAATTCGATCGCAGAATGTGATTATGATCTGGACGATTCAGGGGCAACCTTCGATATCGAGGAATTCAAAGCTATGGGTGTCAATCCGTCCAAATCGACCAAGGCTAAGCCGGGAACGGAGGAGAAAGTGTTGATGCTTTCGGCCCGGTACGCCGCCGGACTACCGCTATGGCACGATCGCGACTGTTACGATCACGGACCGAAAGAACGCGAATTAATGGGCGCGGTGAGTGAATTGCTTCCCCAACCGCTGCCACTGCCCGAGGCCGAAGAAGAAGAGTGAAAGGCTGTTTCTCTTTGTCGTGGGTTTTACCCCACCGTACCGACAGACACGACATGCCCGCGCCGGAGACCCCTCTCCCACGCGGGCATTTTTCTTGATGCAGTATTCAAGGCTGTGTGCAACGACCCAACTTTTGGCGTGCGAGCTTGCCCCACCCGGCATGATCAATCTTGGTTAAATCAGAAATCGGATAGATCCGAAGCTTGACGCGACGAACTGGCTGGGTATGATCGATTTCCCTTCGGATGATGACCACAAGATTGTGGTCATCCCGATACCGGCCATAGCTGGCCGTGCGGGTCGACGTGCAGGCCATGGCGTTAGGGGTCGTGTGCCACATCTCTATGTCGCGGGCCACTGTTCCCGGTAACGGGTCATAACTCATTTTCGCGCGCATAGCGGTGCTCTACCTGAAATGCGCGCGGGCTCCATCGACGAAGGGAAGTCATCGATGTTCATGCGCCTGCGGTACTGCGCGGCGGCTCTATTCGTAATTTCGTTCTTACCGTCGGGGTGGGCGGCGGCCGCCCCTCCGTCAATGGTGCAATCGACTGGACAGTCGCTCGTCGATGGGACGAGCAGCACCGTAACGCTCGCGGCGAAGGTCTCGACCGGAAACCTGCTGACCGTGCAGATCGC
>JAYTRB010000144.1:0-5704 GCA_043746425.1 Planctomycetia bacterium | reverse complement strand
GAGGCTCTCAAAGCGGCAGCTGAGATGTACAGCGAAGAGGGCCCCTTGCGCAAGAAGTCTGCCAAGCCTGAGCCAGACGCCGAAAGTGGACGTGAGCTGTCGGACTTCAGCGAGCAGCATTCGTTCATGTTCGGTTTCTATATCAAGAATAACGTCGGCATCGCACTGGATTGCTTCGGACGGGGAATTCTGTTCGGGGTGGGAACCGTTTACACGCTCGTTTTCAACGGAATTTTTATTGGGGCCATTTCAGGGTATCTCGTCGCGGTGGGAAATGGCGACCGATTCTTGAGTTTCGTCGTCTCGCACGGTTCGTTCGAACTGACGGCGATTGCGGTGGCTGGCGGCGCGGGCTTCATGCTCGGAAACGCGCTCGTTCACCCTGGCCAAAGGTCGCGTCTCGAAGCCCTGCGAGTGCGCGGGTTTGAGGCGATTCAGGTAGCCGCCGGGGCGGCGGCCATGCTCGTCGTCGCAGCGCTCATCGAAGGCTTCTGGTCTCCGGCGGCGATCCCCAACATTGTCAAATATTCAGTGGGGGGGCTGCTGTGGGTCCTGGTGTTCGTCTACTTGTCGACTGCCGGACGCTGGGAGCAGAAGTAATGAGATTCGACCGCGTCTCCATTCCCCTTGTGCCGCGCAGCACTTCAAACTGCATCGATTTGGCGGTCTGCTTCCTGCGCCTGTACCTGGCGCCCATTGCGGCGCTTTGGGCTACGGTTGCGTTGCCCGCCTGTCTGATCGTGTATGTTCTGGTCGAACGGTATGAATTCAAATTGTGGCTGGCTATGCTGGTGTTTTTCGTCGTCACGTCACCCCTCGGCGTGCTGATCATGACGGGGGCCGCACCCTGTGCGTTCGGTGAGCCATTTACGTACCGAGGAACCTGGTCGCGCCTTGGCTGGCGTGGATTCGGCCTTCTCGCCCGAGGGTTGGGCTGGCGCTGTGTGATTGCCCTGGGGGTTGTTCTGTTTGTGTTTCCCGGCTGGTACATTGGCGTGCGCACCGGCTTTTTCGTCGAGCAGTCGGCATTGTCGAAACTGGCGCGACATCTGCACGACCGCCGGACCGACGAATTACTCAAAGGCGAAATCGGCGACTTGTTTGTCCGTTCGGCGGGGATCGTGTCATTTTGTACTCTTTTGTGGCTGGTCATGCTATTCACCGCTGATTTTGCCTCTTCACATTTACTCGGCCTGCCGATCCTGATGGGTCGGCTTGAACTCGATACTTCCTATCTGGAAAACGTCGACGATGCCTTTGAATATGGACTGCACTTCTTATGGGCCGATCCGATCGTCGTGACGGCCGCGCTGGCCGTGGCTCTTTTGGTCTATCCCGTCGGACGCCTTGCCTGGTTCTTCTGCTATGTCGACGTTCGCGTGCGACGTGACTGCTGGGACATGGAGTTGCAGATCTTGCACGAAGCTGAACGGCTGGAGGCGGTATGAGACGGCTGTGTCGTTCGCAGAATACCCGACCGACAGGAAATCTTGTGCTGCGTCTGAGTGCCGCGGCCGCTCTCGTCAGCGGGGCGTGGTCGCTGGGGCCTGCGGCCTCGATTCACGCCCAGCCGACACAATCGCAGACGGTGCAGGACGAAATCCTCGACGACGAACAAGTTGGCAAGGAGTTCGAGGAAATCTTTGATGGACCCGATTTTCGCCGCCTTCGCTCTGAGAAAGCAACGCCCGTAGAGCCTCAGACCCCGCAATGGCTCGAAGATTTCTTCAACTGGCTGCGCGACAGGACGGATCAGACCGGCAACGCCCTTCGGGGGCTGGGGATCGTTTTGCAGGCCCTGGCTTACTCTCTGTTGGCGGCAATCTGCGCTGTCATCATCTGGCTGGTCGTGCGCGCGGTCAACAAATACCGAAATCAACAGACGACCGGTTTGGGCGGCCGCCGCGGATTCGATGAAGGAGAGTCTGATATCCCTCCCGGCGATCTCCCGGCCGACGAGTACTTGCGGCGCGCATCGGAGATGGCCGCGAGGGGATTGTTTCGCGAGGCGATTGGCCAGCTGATCCTGGGGGCCATGAGCCGCATTGAACGCAGCGGACTGATTCGTTTCCGTCGCGGGCTGACACATCGCGATTACCTGCGGGCGCTGCGGGGCCGAACTGAGCAGCATCAGGCCTTTCGCCAGATCGTCGGTGTTTACGAGCCAATCTGTTTCGGGCGCCGTCCCGCACAGAATGACCAATATCTCACCTCTCTTGACGGTTACCGGTTTGGTTTTCAGGAGCCGCTGCACGGGCAGGTCGAGTCGACGGCGAAGGGAGTTTCCTAGTGCAGACGGCAACCGATGACGAAATCAGACCTGCCCGCCGGTGGCCTGTCGCTTCGGCCTTGTGGCTGTCGTTGCTCGCTGCCGGACTAGCGCTGCACGTCTGGTTTCCGCGCGTCGATGCCGGGCCTCTCAACGATACCTATAATGTTGACGTCGGCGGTCGCAACGCGTTTTACCAGTTTGCCGAACGCAGGACGTTCTTTGCCAGTCGCAACCACGAATCGCTTGTCGGCCTTGTTAATCAGATTGATAATGACACGACACTCTGTCTTCTCGGGCCGGCCCGGTACCCGACGTCACGAGAATGGACGGCACTTCTCAACTGGGTGAGCGCGGGCGGGAAACTGCTGCTCGCTGCGCGCTGGGAGGAATCAGGTGTCGAGATTCCCACGGTGGGGGCCCGAGTGACGTCGACTCAAAAACCTGACCAGGAATCGCAGATCTTCGGCCGCGGAAAAGCCAGGTCGGGCAGCCGAAAAAAGTCTGATACGAAGCCCGACGACAAACCCGAGAACTCTGCCGCGACCCCTGCCAAGGCTGATGCGATCGCTTCTTCGGCGACGCCCCGGTCTCCCACGGGCCCGGTGTGGACGAGCCTTCTGTCAGATGCGAATTTCACTTGGAAAACCGAAGGGGTAATCGATGCACCCGGAGCCGAAATCCTCGTAAAAACGGGCAATACCGCACAGGCCGTGCGCATTCACCACGGGCAGGGTACGATCGTTCTCGTTGCGTCAGATTACATTTTCTCGAATGCCGCACTGTACGACCGCGACCGCAAAAACGGTGCGCTGGCCGTCAAGCTGTTGTACGCGGCAGGTGCCACTGACGTGGTATTATTTGACGAATCGCTCAATTCGACCGGAACCCCGCGCGTCGTGGGCGTGTTGCTCGACCCGGCGCTGCGCCCAGCCACCATTCAGCTCATGATTGTGCTGGTCATCTTCGGGTGGCAAGGGAACCGCCGGTTCGGGGGCTTGTTGCCCAAGTCGGCGCCGGCCCGGCACGATGTCGCCGATCACACCAACTCGCTCGGCAATCTGTACTATAAAGCGCATCATAGTGCGGGAGTGCTGCGCGAGTACGTCGAACAGTTACGATCCGAATTGCGATTGCGCTATGCGGCCGGCCACGAACAGCGAATCCTGGGGCCGCTGGCACAGAAAGCAAATATGTCGCTTGAGGAAGTGCAGACTTTGCTGGCAGAGGCCGATACTGCAACTCGCAAACCGAAGCTCTCGCGCCGAGCAGCCGCGAGTGTCATCCGCCGACTGGCTCACCTGCGTCAGGCTGCCGCCCGGAAGAAGGAATAGCCCCCGATTTCAGCACTCAGAGCCGCTGCACGTGGCGGGCCCTCTCCATCGATAGGGAACTGAGGGTGGATTGAAGATGAGCATCGTCGCCGCCTTGCCAAGACTGGATCGATCTCGAGAGTTTATTGAAAAATAATCTGTTGCAGCGAGCCTGCGACTTTCAGACATTCGTGCAGGAGAACTCGTGCCACAACTCGCGAATTACACGCAGGTCCTCATTGCGTATGTCGCCCCCTTCGTGGCCTACATGCTTTTTTCGATGCTCGAATCAAGGGGTTGGTTCGGTGTCGGATATGAGGCCGTCTATACAATCAAGACGGCGCTGGTGGCGGGAACACTCTGCGCTTACCGACGATACTATCCGGCGTTCTCGACGAAAGGCTTCGGACCGGCGCTCATCGCTGGCGCCCTGGGCTGCGTGCTCTGGATCGTCCTTGCCCGCCTTCAGGCGGCACTTCCCGCGCTGCAACATCTAATCGACTCTTTTCAGGGGGCCCGCGCCGCGTACAACCCCTTCACCGACGACGCGCCGCAGGCTGCTCGCATCGCCTTCATCATCGTCCGCCTGATCGGCCTGACGGTGATCGTGCCCGTCATGGAGGAAATCTTCTGGCGCGGCTTTCTGTCTCGCTATCTCATCTCCGATCGTTTCAACGATGTGCCGCAGGGAACCTTCACCCCCCTTAGCTTTGCCATCGTCGTCGCGGCATTTACCGCCGTGCATCCCGAGATCCTGGCGGCCATCGCCTGGTGCACGGTCGTCAATGCCCTTTATCGGCAGACTGCCAATCTCTGGGCCTGTGTTGTCATGCACGCCGTCACCAACGGGCTGCTCGGCGGATACATTCTGGCGACCGGCAATTGGCAGCTTTGGTGATCCGCTGAATGCAGAGCGAGGTCGTGATACGCCCCCAGATTCTTGCCGTTGTCGCGACGCGAAGCCGCCGGTCGAACCCGGAATGTGTTCTCCGATAACTCAAGCGACCGATTTTGGCTGCCAGCCGCTTCGGTATGTTTTTGTAAGCATTCCTTGCGCGTGGGGTGACCCCACCAATTCTAGTTTATCGGCGTTCCACGACAACGACGTCTCAGGAATACGAATGGCGATCGTTCCCAGAAGAATGGTTTCGCTGAGCGGCCCTGCGTAATCGAAGTGCGAGGTCGTTTTGTCCTCTCCGCGGCAGGCGTCGGCCCACGATACGTAATGGTTGCGGGCGGGAACAACGGGAATTTTGAAGTCGGCGAACTTTTCTTCTGGAAAGAGCTTCGGCATCGCCACGTGAGGAATCATGAGCGAGCCCTTCTCACCGAGCAAGAGTGAACCTGAACCGGGAAGCGGGTAACTCTCGGGCAGGCCGAGTGTTTCGCGCGGGGGAAACTTTCCGTGACCGTCATACCATGTGACTCGAATCGTCTTGCCGCTCGTTAACTCAGTGCCGGGAAATTCATAGGAGACGGTAGATGATTTCGTCCAGACTTCGCGATTGATGGGGGGCGCCACGGCTCGGATCGTCAAGGGAGCCGTCAGTTTGAGGGCCATGAATACGGGATCGAGAATGTGACACCCGAAATCTCCCAGTTGGCCATTCGAGAAGTCCTGCCAGGCGCGCCAATTGAATGGATGGTAAATCTTGGGCAGGTACGGACGCAGCGGTGCGACACCCAGCCATTCATCCCAGTGGAGCGTTTCAGGAATGGGTTTGCTTCCCGTCGGACGATCATCCACGAGTATCCAATCTGTCGCCCCGCTTTGCCACGAGTGCACTTCACGCACTTTGCCGACGACCCCGTCGTGGACGAGTTTGACCGCGGTGCGGTACGCCTCATGCGATTGAATCTGGTTTCCCATTTGTGTGACGACATTGTACTTCTTCGCGGCCAGTCGCATCTGCCGGGCTTCAAAGACCGTATGGGTCAGTGGTTTCTGGCATTGCACGTGTTTGCCGAGCTGCATCGCGGGGAGCGAGATGGGAGCGTGCATGTGGTCGGGAGTCGAGACGATGACAGCATCGAAATCGTTTGCTTCGTCGAAGAGCTTTCTCCAATCGGTGAAACGTCGGGCTTTGGGAAACTGTTCGGCCGCGCGGCCGAGGTGCTCTTT
>JAYTRB010000143.1:0-3675 GCA_043746425.1 Planctomycetia bacterium | reverse complement strand
TGGCTCGAGCGCGACGGGCTATGTCTCAGCACGCCTTCGGGCCGCTACTACACGTGCAAATTGTCTGAAGACGAGCGCACCGAATTGCTGGCCTTCTTTTCCGAACCCGTGCCAGAGGTCGAAGAGGAAAGCCGGCTGTAATCCTGTCGGCACCGAGTACGAAGAGAAAATCTTGAGGGGCCGCACGTCGGGTCGAAAAATCTGCCGTTCATTTTGTCTCTTGCAACTCTGACAAACTTCGCGGAATAAAGAGCCATCGAACACAAGTCCATCAGGCGGGCCGTCGCAGGCAAGAAGGAAGTCATTCATGTCGCGTCGAACACGGATGTTGATTCTGGCGGGTGGGATGCTGCTGGCGGGTTGCCTGAATTCGCAGATTGTACGGGTGGCAAATCTTGAGAAGGCCACGACCGTCCGGCTTGACGACCAGGGAGATCCGCAAAAGGAAGGGGATGAAACCCAGTCGGTCATCGACGAGCCGTTCCGCATCGAAATGGTGACGGCCTTCATCAAGTCGCGCACCGATTCCTGGCGAGCCACAGGAGACCTTCCGCGTCCGGCCCGCTATACTCTGTCGTTTTGCAAAAACGGCGTGGCGACCGACGTATTCTGGCTCGGCCGGGGTCGCCTCGAAACAAAGGACAAGTCGGGTATGATCCACTCCCTCAGCTTGTCTGACGACGAAGTCGAAGAATTGGTGAACGTTTTTCCCGGAAAGCAGAACCTCCGCTCTGAGAATTGAGCCCCCCACAAGTTGAGTTCATTTACTGAATTCTTCAAAACGGCAAAGATATCGACATGGCGTGTTCCGTCGCCGAATCGTACGACCATTGCCGGGCGCTCGCGAGACAAACGGCGCGCAATTTCTATTATTCGTTTCTGACGCTCCCGCGCGATCGCCTGCGGCCGATGTGCGTACTGTATTCTTTCATGCGCGTCACCGACGATCTGGGCGACAGCGATCGGCCATCGGCGGTGCGGGCGGCGCAGCTCGAAAACTGGCACGAGAATCTGGTGCAGGCCTGCGAATCTGGAGAAAGCGATCATCCGGTCTTGCCGGCCATGGTCGATGTCATTCGCCGCTATAATATTCCCGTCAAATACCTGCTCGACGTCATCGCCGGCGTCAAATTGGATCTTCACCCCGTCGGCTTCCAGACCTTCGACAGTCTGGCTGATTACTGTTATCTCGTCGCAGGCGCCGTGGGAATGGCCTGCATCCATCTGTGGGGCTTTCATGATGACCGGGCGCCAGAGGCCGCCGTGGCTTGCGGCACCGCTTTTCAGCTCACCAACATTCTTCGCGACCTGAGGGAAGACGCCGCGCGGGGCCGGGTATATATTCCCGGCGAAGACCTCGATCGCTTTCAACTGACAGAGGCTGAGCTGGTCGCTGGCGATCTGGCAGGTGGCAGCCGCGACGAACGATTTCAGCGTTTAATGGAGTTTGAAGTGGCTCGCGCGCGCGACTATTACGCCCGCGCCCGCCCGCTGCTGATGTATCTCGATCCGGCCGGAAGGCCAATTATGGAAACAATGCTCCGCATCTACGGCGGCCTGCTCGACGAAATTGAACGCCGGCGATATGACGTTTTTACGACGCGCGTCGAACTTTCGTGCGGGCGCAAGCTGTTTATCGCCGGTCACTCGCTTGCGCGGCAAAAGCTGCGAGGTCTATTCTCGCGGCGGTAAGTTACCCTCTGGAGAGCCGCGCGATGAAGCGCATCAGACCGGAGCCCATTTCGGTCCGAGAATTTTTCGCCGGAGTATTCTGCGCCCGAATCGACAGCTCAGACAGAATTGCAAATTCGGGCCGCGTGGGTGACCCGATTCGACCCAGCAGCTTTTGGCAGGCGTTGACGACCCGGTCGGGATTGCCTTTTTCAAGCAATTCGTTGGCAAGGAGAGTAAAACGGCGGCAGGCTTCGGGGCTGCCAGCCAGCCACAATTCGCCCACTTCATAGAGTTCGTCAAGTTGCTCTTCTGGGATCGACGTCCCGTCTGGTACGATGACCTTCACCGAAACGCCCAGCTTCGTCAGGAAGCCTTCCAGGTAGCTCAGGTAACCCCGCGAGCTGGCACTGCGCGAGCGCCAGGTCTCGAGCGATCCCAGAATCGTCTGCAAAATGCCGATGAGATCGTCGCCATCGGGAAGCGTCTGGAGTTCGAACATTTCCCCCCAGCGATGCAAAATGCCCGTGGTCGCCCACCCGTCGAATTCGGCGGACTTCACTCTTGTTCCTGGCGGATAGAGCAGCTCGGCCATCGGCTCGGAGCGCAGCCGCTCGATCAGAATCTGGAGTTCGCGTTGGACGTCGGCATCGGTCAGCTTTCGATCAGAGATGACAAACCCTTCGTAAATGCCAATCTCGGTCTTGTAGAGCGGTTTGACAAATGCTTTCGATCTGTAGGGGTTGCCGGTGAAGGCATGCGATTCGTTCTGCGGCTTGCGACTCTCGCGTTTGGCCAGCTTCTGCTTGCGCTTCTGGGCGTGGCTGGGACGGGATTTCTTCGACATGTGGTACCTCCGTGTACTGGGTGAGACAGAGTGCTGGGGTGAGGCGGAATTTCACGCACGTACAATCCCCCCGGTATGTGACCTGGGCAGATGACTCGCGAGGGCAAACTGTGTCGCGGCCCAAGACCGCGGAATCGAAATCGTTATCGGAGGGCCTTCTGAGGCCAGTTAAGATGTCTGTGCAGAAAATCGTAGGTGCCGACGCCGTTGATTTTATGCGGACCCGTGAAAAATTCAATCTCGGTTTTGTCTCCCAGCTTCAAGATGTCGTAATGTCGGCGGACCTTGGCGTATTCCCACGCTACCCATTCGTCGGGCGCGACTCCATCGAAATGCCCGCGCTCAACCATGAACGGCCGGGGGGTCATCAGTGATGACAGCTCGGAATAGTTGGCGACGTGCCCCATATTCCACTCGAAGATCTCGTATTCGGGGGTGTAGATGTAACTTGTGCCGTTGTCGACTGTCGTGTTCTTCAGAACCCATTCGTTGAAATCGGCCGAGCAGATTGACAGGCAGTAATCCTGAAGCATGGGGGGCACGCGGACTGCCGTCTTGCCGCCGTAAGACAGACCATAAAAGGCGATTCGCTGCGGATCGACCGCCGGAAGCGTCTTCAGAAAATCGATCGTCCGCTGGTGTTGCGGAATGATGTAGCTGAAGAGCGAACGCTTCAGCGGGTTGCTCTTGCGCTGCAATGTGCGGAATCGATCGTGACCACGGTACGGATTCTGGGGCGCGTAGGTGATGAAACCCCGTTCGGCCAGAACGGCCGCAAATCCTGAATAGTATTCCACGGCTCCCTTGCGGTCTTTATCTCGCGAAATCGTATCCATCGGCACCCCTTCCAGGCCGTGCTGGCAGACGACGACGGGTCGCTTTTCGCCCGGCTTGAGGTCTTTGGGCAACAACAGAATTCCCCCGGCAACAACGTCGGGATAAACATCAAGCATCACTTCGTAGCCGACGAATCCCGGCTCGTCGAGCACCTGTCGGCTGCGAATGGCAGAGTCGATTGTCGGCGCCGGCAACCGGCCGATCAGTTCATCATAGACGAAGTCGCGGTATGTCTGAGCCGTTTCGAGCCACCTGGGGAGCGAAGACCGATCGGCCTTCTCCCACACCTTATCGCGAACGCGGGCGCTGCGCCGCAACAG
>JAYTRB010000142.1:0-3442 GCA_043746425.1 Planctomycetia bacterium | reverse complement strand
GAGCAGGTCGCGCAGCTTGCCGGCGTCGGCCTCGGCCATCGCCGCGAGAGGGTCGAGCGTCGCCAGAATCTTGGCCGCCTCGGCTTCGTCCACGTCGAGAACAAGCACCGGCACGACCATATCGGGAGTCGTCTCGGCCCGCAGATGGCCGTCGATGAGCATCAGCCCTCCTTCAGGCGTTTCGCGGGCCAGAAGCGCGTCGGCATAGCCCACCTCGGCCAGCACGGCTTTCAGCGCGTTCTTTTGCGCCCGGGGATGTGTCCGCCAGTTCTTCGGGTTCGGCTGCAGCTCTGATGCCCGAACACGACGCAGTTCTTTGATTCGGTCGCGAATCTTCATGATTGAAAACGCCTTTCTTTGATGTCGCCAGACCGCGAACCTGTTTCACGACCACCACCACCCGCCTGAGCCATCGACCGGCCCCACACGTCGCCGTCTCGCCATTGACCCTGCTCTTTTCCTCAACTGTCGCGCACCTGCAACGTACATACGATTGTGCGCGTATTCCCGGTGCTGGTGCCGCTCGTGACCGTCAGCACGTAGTCGCTCGGCGAAATGCCTCCCGCGGCTCGAAACTGAACCGCAGCGCCGATGCCCACCGGGCCCCCGTCGTCGTTTGTGAACGACTGCGTGTTGACGGCCACGCTCGAAACGGTAATTCCCGCCGCGGGCGTCACACTCGGCGTCCCCAGCAGCGTCTCTCCCGCGGTCAACAGCTTCGTAAAATCGACCCCGAACAGCAGCGACTCGGAGGAGTGCTTGACTTTGGGAGTCGAGGCTGATGTCGAAAGGCTGGCAGTCATGAGTCGCGCGTTCGAACCTCTCTATCGATTGATCTGCCGCAAGCCTGTCGGGTGACCTGTCTGACTTGTACTCTGAAGACTCAATTCTCTCGCGGCTGAAACATGCCGCCTCGCGGCGGAGCGACGAAGTTCGTCCCGCGGTGCAGAGGGTCAAACGTCGTCCCCCGCGGCGGCCCGGGAAACGTCCTGCGGGGAATTGCCGCCATGGGGGCCGCAAACGCCAGGTCGAACGGGCAGGTCAGCCACTGTGCCCGGTCAAAGCGGTTGAGGGCGTGGTCTATCTTTCCGAACAGCCGCATGGGCAACTCCAAAAAAATCTACGTCACATGTCTTCGACACCCAAAAAACAAACTCTCGCAAACCGCTTTCACGTGCGATCAAAATGCAGAATCAAGGCTGACGAGGGCAAACCAGTGAATCGATGCGAAGTCAACTTCCCGCCCCCTGCGTCTGCGTCGTCCCGTCGTCACTCACCAACTGCGTTGTATTGATCGAGACCCCGTCTTCGGAGTAGGTCGCCAGCTGCGTCGCAGTGAGGGTCGATTTTTTGAAGAACCGCCGCCACAAGGCCACGATCAATCGGGGAAGCGTCGTTTGATTCAACATTCCTCCCGGATCGGCAACGCTGATCTGATCGAGCCCTGTGGCTGCCAGCGAATAGCCGGTCTTGTCGTTATTCGTGCCGACAGTAACGCTGCCGCTCGCCAGCCGGCTGCCGATGTTGGCATCGAGGTTCGAGGTGATCAACTTTCCGACGCTGCCGGTCGTCGCGAAATCTCCGCCGCTTGTTGCGTCCTGCCAGACCTGAGAAGCGATCTGCTGCGCCGTTGGAAAGGCCGTTGAAAGGGAATAGCCCGTCTTGTCGTTGTTGGCGGCGACAGTGACGGCGCCCCCCACCGTAATGGCCAGGCTGCCGAAATTCGCCGGCAAGGTGGCGACGATGGCCGCGGCCCAGTCGGCAACGTCGACTTTGATCAGATTATTGGCGTCGAGCACGACTGCTTGTCCGAGGAAGTCGACGACATCAACCTTGGGGACGCCGCCGATGTTCTCAGCTGGAACGGCATGTCCGTTCCAGGCCCCGACGTTGGCCAGCGTCCGCAGGCTGGCATCGAGCGTTGCCAGACCTCCGTTCGTGCCGACCGCCGCGTTGGGCAGCGCGGCCAGGCCAAGACGTTCTCCATCCTGGGGATCGACCGACCACAGCGGAATTTCGAACGCCGCCGGAGCCGTTCCGGTGGCGAAGATCATTCCCACGAGAACGCGCGATGAATCTGAGCTGTTGAAGATCGCGTCTTCGAACTGCACTTCATAAAGGCCCGGCGCGTTCGTGGCATCGACCTCTTTGAACCCGACCTGGCCGCTCCCAGGATTCACCCACGTTCCCGGCGTACTAATCGTCACGATGCTGGCGCCGACGTAAGCCGTCATCGTCGCCCCCTTCTCGCGGCGAACGCTCAGCCTGAGGCCGGCCGACGCGTTTGTCAGTCCCGTCTTACCGGCTCCAACGGCAGAGCTCGAATCAGGCAGAAACACGAACGCGATGTTCGACGTTTGTCCGCGAATCAATGGTGGTTTCATGTCGCGTTCCCCGGGTCTTGTCTGTCTCGCCGCCGGTTGCTTGTCATTTCGCGATTACGCCGACAGTCCGCCTGTCATCCCCAGATTCAGCAACAGTCTGCCTGCACCACCGGCACTGATTGCCGAGATCGTGGGAGACATCACACAGATCGAGTTGTTGTCTTGCGTCCAGGCGCCGCTTCCCTGGCGACTCACGAAGCTGGCATCGCCAAAACAGGCACGCTTGGTGTTGATGTCGGAGTAGACCTGCTTTTGAACGCGGATCGTGTTGGCCGTTGTGGCCTTCCAGCCGATGTAGTAAGTCGCCCCCGCGACCAGCGCGAGCGGCGTGAGCGGCACATGCACCAGGTTGAAGCCGCTTCCCCCATTCGTGTCGGCGGCAGTGACGGTGGTGTTGTCGAAACCGACGAGCGGATTCGAAGACCCGTCATAGACGCAGACAACCCCGGTAAACGTTCCCCCTGGTTTCACGCCGACGATGACTCCGTCGATCGTAAAATTTCCCGCGGCGGCGAAGGCGATGCCGTATTCGTTCGGATTGGAACCGCTGCTGAAGTCGATGTTTGCGTTTGCCGTAGCGCCGCACATCAGCGGTTGTACGGTGCCGTCGCTGTATTGCACGCACACCATCGGGCATTGATTGACACTGCTTGACCAGGTCGTGCCGCTGAAGGTCATCGGGCAGGGCTCACAGAGCGGATGGTTGCCGACCCGCACATTGAAATCGGCATAATTCGCAACCCCCACGGTTCCCGAGGAATACTCGCACACGGCGGCGATCAGATCGCCCAGCGCCGGCGTGTAGGCGTTGGCCAGCGTCACCCATTGAAATCCCGCCGCTGGCGTAAACGTGGCACTGGCCGGACTGGCGCCCCCCAGAATCGCGCCGCCCGGACTGCTCCCCGACAGCGATTGCAGATCGACCTGTAAGAGCGGCGGGCTGCCGACGGCGTCACAGTTGACCCCGACCGCCGTAATCTGCTTCCCCAGCGCGCGGAAGTTCGCCGCGACCTTCAGATTGCTGGCATTGATCCGGAACGTGCCGAAAGAACCCAACT
>JAYTRB010000141.1:0-9161 GCA_043746425.1 Planctomycetia bacterium | reverse complement strand
TGCAGCAGATCGACGTTGTTACAAATGCGTTCTTGAAGAGCACGCCCTCTGCGGCGAGCTGGTCAATGTGCGGAGTATTCAAGAGTGGGTGCCCGGCAGTCCCCAGGCAGTCAGCCCGCAGATCGTCAGCCAGAAGGACGACGATATTAGGACTGACGGGGGGCGCCGCCGCGGCCGCATCGGCCATCAGCACTGTCGCAATTACGCTGCAAGCCAGGAGTCGCCACATCATCGTATCCTTCGGAGACGCTCATTATGGCATTATGGTAGTCGGCATGCTGCGAGAGATCAATCACGCCGCTTTACCAACGCCAACACCCCGGCTGCTTTTATGCAGCCGGGGTGTTGAGCCGTATTCACGACGCAATGGCCGCCGGTTACCGCCGCAACTTATCGAACTCGGCATCGCTGAGCCGGTGTTCAAATTTGATTTCGGTATAGCCGTAGTATTCGATTAAGGTGGCTTCATCGAGGGCGGCCTGATCGCTGGTATCCGCACCCTCGTCGGCCCATCCGAAGTTTTTCACGCAGATGGGCAGCGACAATTCTTTGTCAATGTACGTGATCGATTTGCGATAGACGGGCTCGATTTCTTTATCGGTGTATTCGACGACCCAGCAGTCGCAGACATGATCGAGGAACTGCTGGTTGGGGAGCATCTCCCACTGCACTCCCCGCTTGAGGTCGAGGTCGCGTTTGCGGTATTTGTGGATGAGTTCTGCCAGTTGCAGCAGCCCCATTTCAGTCACCGGATGACGCGATTCCTTCATGGCCAGCGAACCGGTCGGCTCCAGCTTCATGATCGGCAGCATCTTGCCTTTCGTGCCTCCCAGTCGAACCTGCATCTTTTCGTCGAACTGACCCTCGACGAACAGCACGCGCCGGCCCACGTCGCCTCCTTCCAGCCATTCCATGTGGACACTGAACGGCTTGTGTCGCAGTTTCAATTGAATCGTCTGCAAGTCCTGCACGTCGTTGCCGTCAACCCGTTCCTGTTTGAGGAACGTGGCAGAATAGTCGGGAAAGCGTTCGATGCGGTGCTTGCCGACTTCGAGTTGAGCGACATGCAATTCGAGAGCCACGCGGCTTCCGTGGATTGCATTGTTGATTCGCTTGTTCAATTCATCGACCGACAATGATGAGAGCCCGCGGACATCAGCCGCACTCGCCACAGGCGTCGGGCTCACTTGCAGTTTCGGCGCCGCGAAGGCCGAGTTATCAAGACCGGCGCCAGCCGGCTTTACGTGAAACGTAAGCAGCAGTATTCCCAGCGCCAAGGCACCGATGATGGCTGCCAGAAAATTCAAGCGGGGCGCGCCGGGGGGAATCATTATGTAACGTCTGAGTTGCCAGACTTTCTTGAGGCGCTTCATGCGTCGACTGTCCTCTAACGCGCACGAACGCTGGTGCGGCGCGCTATGAATGCAAATCAATAGGGGGGGGAAGTCAGGGCCCGACCTTCGCCGGGCCGCCGGGGGGGGATTCTCAATTCGACGGCTCAGGCGCGTCACCTGTTCGCCCGCGCTGCCTGACAATTAAGGTCGGAAATGCCTCTGCATTGAAAGCAACCATTCGGCTCGGCATGGAATAAACGTCGCCGCCCGAGTGGCTGCCCTAAGTCGGGTCCAGAACTTCTGTTGCGTGAGGCATAGCCTTCCTGAATTGCCCAGATTTCCGTCGCTGAGCAATCGGTACGCTGCAAACAATTGGACAGGAGTCTAGAATGCTTTAAACAGCGATGGCCACACACAGCGACCCCTGCCACTCAAGACGATTTTGAGCGTACCCAGATTTGTATCGCAGCGGAGTGAGCTGGCCTTTTGATCCCGATCGTTACAGTGGTTCATCCTGCCGGCCGTAGTAGCCAGGAGTATGCGAGTGACTGCGTCTGATTCGCCTTACGATGCCATTCTCATCGTCGGTTTCGGTGGACCCGAAAAACCGGACGACGTGATTCCGTTTCTCGAAAACGTCCTGCGCGGCAAGAATGTTCCCCGCGAACGAATGCTCGAAGTTGCCGACCACTACTACCATTTCGACGGTCGGAGCCCCATTAACGATCAGATGCGCGCCCTGATGGCCGCGCTTCAGCCAGAACTGACGGCCCGTAACATCAACCTCCCCATCTATTGGGGCAACAGGAACTGGCATCCCCTGTTGGCCGAGACGCTGCGCACTATGGCTGCCGCGGGGGTCAAGCGGGCGATGGCCTATGTGGCTTCGGCCTATTCGTCATACTCAGGTTGCCGGCAGTACCTGGGGGATATCGAACGGGCGTGTCAGGCTGCCGGATCAGGCGCCCCGCGGGTCGATAAATTGCGCGTCTTCTATAACCATCCCCTGTTTGTCGCCGCCAGCGCGCTCAGGCTGGCAGAGGGGATGGCACGCGTGCCGGCCGAGCGTCGGGGGGGCGTCAACGTGGTCTTTACGGCTCACAGCATTCCCGAGTCGTTCGCCAGCACCTGCCAGTACGAATCGCAGCTGCGTGAGACGTGCCGGCTGACGACCGTGAAAGCGGGCCTCGAAACGCAGCCCTGGCAGCTCGTCTATCAAAGTCGATCGGGCCGACCGCAGGATCCCTGGCTCGCTCCCGATGTCCTCGATCATTTGCGAGAACTTCGCCGACAAGGCGTGTCAGATGTCGTCATGTTGCCCATCGGTTTTCTCTCAGATCATATCGAGGTGCTGTATGATCTTGATTACGAAGCTCGGCGTCTCGCCGATGAACTGGGGCTGTCGATGATTCGGGCCGCGACCGTGGGGGTTCACCCGCTGTTCGTGCAAATGGTCGTCGAGCTGATTGCCGAACGATTGTCGGCGGGCGGCGAGCGGCTCGCCTGCGGCATCGATCCGCCGTGGCCCGACACGTGTGCCGCCGACTGCTGCCCCCTGCCCGGTCGCGGCCCGATATCATCACCCCCGTCGCCGGTGGGGCGGGGTGATGCAATTTCGTGACGCGCCGAGATATCGACAACACCTGCCGCGCTATTCGCGAAACCGATATCCGACGCCGCGCACCGTTTCAATCTGCTCGGCGTGACTGGCGAGCTTTTGGCGCAGCGATTTGACATGCACGTCGATAGTTCGCTCGAGAACCAGGGCGTCATCGCCCATGGCGGCTTCCATCAATTCGTGACGGTTGAAGGCCCGTCCGGGCTGTCGGACGAGGCCCCACAGCAGACGGAATTCGGTGGGCGTCAGGCTCAATTCGTCGCCGTTGACAGTCGCCCGATGCTGGGCCCGGTCGATCTCGATTCCGCCTGCCGCAACCACGTCGGCTTCAGAGTTCTGAGACTTTTTTCTACGCAAAAGCGCCTTGATACGCTGTATGAGGGGCTTGATTTTGAAGGGCTTGGTGACGTAATCGTCGGCCCCCATCTGAAAGCCCACGATTTCATCGACCTCTTCGCTGCGGGCCGTGAGCATGAGCAAAGGAATGTCGCGAGTGCGAGCCCCCGATTTCAAGACCCGGCAGACCTCCAGCCCTTCAATCACGGGAAGCATCAAATCGAGGACGATCAAATCGGGCAGGGTCGTCTGCGCCCGGCGGAGCCCATCTTGCCCGTCGGTCGCCGAGAGAACTTCAAAACCTTCTTTCTTCAGATTATACGTCAGCACCTCAACGAGGGCCCGCTCGTCTTCGATAATCAAAATCGTCTGTTTCGACATGAGGTTATTGTTTCCAGAACTCTGCCCGATGACGAACGATTTCCCCTTCGACGAGGTACACGACATCTTCGGCGATATTCGTGGCATGATCGGCCACGCGCTCGACATGCCGCGACGCCGAAAACAGCTGCAGCGCCGGCTCGACGAGATCGGGAGAATTCTTCATCATCTGCAGCAGGTCGTCAATGATTTCGCGGTTGAGCGCATCGACCACGTCGTCTTGTCCGCACACCTCACGCGCCAAGCGGCTGTCTTGTGCCACAAAAGCATCCAGCGAAAGGCGAAGCATATCGAGTGCCACCTGGGCCATGTGATTGAGCTTGTCGGGAACTTGAATCTCAGGAGCGCCCGCCAGACCCGCCGCCCGTTCGGCGATGTTCACGGCCACGTCAGCCACGCGCTCGAGTTCCCAGGCGATTTTCATCACTGCCGCGACACGACGCAGGTTGTCGGCGACCGGCTGATGCAGCGCCAGAATCTTCAGACACTCTTCTTCAATGCGCACATCCCAGCGGTCAATCTCATCGTCGCGATCGACGATCTCTTGCGACACATTGACATCGGGATGGCCCAGTTCCTCGACCGCGCGATGCACCACATCTTCGACAACCGCGCACATTGACATGATGTGCTGATGGAGTGTTTCCAGATCGCGAGTCAGATGAATCGACATGCCTCTCGCCCCTTCTTCTTCGGTACCTGCCCATTCCGGCTACTTGCCAGAATGAGTATCTTTCAACCGAAGCGACCGGTGATGTAGTCTTCGGTCTGTTTTTGCCGGGGGCGCGTAAATAACTGCGACGTTTCCTCCATCTCGACCATCTGCCCTTTGTAGAAAAAGGCCGTGTAGTCGCTGACGCGCGCCGCCTGCTGCATATTATGCGTAACAATCACAATCGTATAGCTCTTTTTGAGCTCGAAGATCAGATCTTCAATGCGGGCCGTTGCCGCCGGGTCGAGAGCCGAGGCGGGTTCGTCCATGAGCACCACTTCGGGGTTCGTCGCCAGGGCACGGGCGATGCACAGCCGTTGTTGCTGCCCCCCCGAAAGATTCAAGGCACTGTCGCGCAGGCGATCTTTGACTTCATGCCACAGCGCGGCCCGTTCGAGGGCCTGCTCGACCACCACATCGAGCACCGCGCGATTCGAGACACCGGCAATGCGCGACCCGTACGCCACGTTCTCATAAATCGATTTCGGAAACGGATTCGACTTTTGAAACACCATTCCCACGCGCTTTCTGAGCGCGACGACGTCGATCTGCGGTAGATAGATATCGGTTCCGTCAATCAACACCTGGCCCGAGATGCGACGGCCTTCGATGAGGTCGTTCATCCGATTCAGGGTTCGCAGGAAGGTGCTCTTTCCACAGCCCGAGGGGCCGATGAGCGCCGTCACGCACTTGGGCCGAATCGACATCGAAACGTCGAACAGGGCCTGCGTCGCTCCATAGTAAAAGCTCACCCCGCGAGTTTCGATCTTGGGAACTTCTGCCACAGCCGCCGTCGCCGGTTGTTGCGCAGTCATGCGTCGTCTGTGGTTATTTTGAACGATTGCAGAAAACGAGTCGAGCAGAGCGACCATTTCGCTTTCCTGAAAGGGCCTCGAAAGAAACTGCGGCAACGCAGCGAGCTTACCCAGCCTCTGCACACTTTATATCGCCTCCATGAAGAATCCGCCGCGCGAATTGTGAAGAAATGATGAAGAAGCCTTGCGACTTCTGTCAATGTAATTCAACAGGCATGGGAAAGCCACAATAGCGGCTGTTCAGAACTGTTCGGGGCGGGAAATTCGGTTTATGACGCTGTTTTGATCTCGACCGAAAACGTCGTTCCCTTGCCCAGCCGGCTGGAAACCGACACCGTACCCCCCATAATCTGCACCAGGTGCTTGACGATCGACAGTCCCAGGCCGGTACCCCCCAGCTCACGCGAGCGGGCCCGATCGACCCGGTAGAAGCGCTCGAAAATCCGCGGCAGATGTGCCTGGGGAATGCCGATTCCGGTATCTTCGACGTCGATGCGGCAAAGATCGCCTTCGGCCTCCCATCGAATCGTGACCGTACCCCCCGCGTTGGTGTACTTGATGGCGTTGTCGATGAGATTGTCGAAGATCTGCTCCAGCGACTCTTCGTCTCCTTCCACACGCACGTCGTTCGACAGCGGGGTGGTGATGAGCCGCATATCCTTCCGCCCGGCGTTCTGCAGATGCCGATTGACACACAATTGGACGATGTCTGCCAGAACGACCGGATGCAGAACCGGTTGGCGTTCTTGAGTCTCGATGCGCGTGAGGGCCAACAGGTCGCGCACCAGCTTATCGAGCCGTTCAGTCTGCTCGTTGACGGTCTGCAAAAAACTGACGCGCACTTCCACATCGTCTAGAGCCCCGTCGAGGAGTGTTTCGACGCAGGCCTTGATCGACGCCAGGGGGGTCTTCAATTCGTGCGAGGCGTTGGCGACGAATTCCTGCCGCACCTGTTCGAGCCGCCGCAATTGAGAAATGTCGCTGGCCACGACAATGGCCCCTGCGGCCGTGGGGCCGGGCAGCCCGGCCACCCGCACCGTCAGCAGTCGCGAGGCCGGCGCCTTCAGTTCGAGTTCACCTCCGACCGATTCGCTTTGTGACAGGGCGATGGTCATCCATTGCTGCAACTGCGGACTGCGGACCAACTCCCACAGGGGCCGGCCGACGGCCGAAGATTCCTGAATCGGAAACAGCCGGCAGGCCGATTCGTTCACCAGCAGTACCCGTTGATCGCTGTCGATGGCAATCACCCCCTCGATCATGCTGTTCAAGACGGTGCGCAACTGATTGCGGCTGGCTTCGAGATCGGCAATCCGCGATTTCAGGTGCAGCTGGGTTTTATCGATCGAAGAGGCGAGCTCTTCGATCTGCTGCCGGCTGCGGGGAGGGACGCGCTTGTCGAATTCTCCGGCCGACATTTGCCACACGACATCGCTTACCGATTCGAGCTGACGGGCAATGCGGCGTGCATGGCGAAAAGCCGTCACAGCCATCGAAAACACTGCCAGGGTGGTGAACAGCGTCAAACCTGAAATGGCCGTCGCCGCCGGAACGTCAAGGCTGAAGATCGACCACAGCGTGGCGCCGATCGCCGGAGGGAGATAAACCAGGCTGAACGACAAAACCTGTCGCCAGTCATTCCACGACCGCGAGGACTTGATTTCCGGGCTCAGGTTTGGCATGATTCCTATACTGTAATTTTGTACACTATACGCCAGAGATTCCATTGTTCCGGCCGGGCCGGGCCACTGCCCCGGTGCACAGGGGAGTGTGTAAGGTTTCGAGATGCAGGGGAAACGACGTGATGCGCAGCGGCGGATTTATCAGGTGGCACTGAAGGATGGTAACGTGCTCTGCCAGGTTGTCGAGAGGGCTTATGCCGCGGGCTTTGCCCGCGCCTGGAACCGGCTGATTGACCGGGGAGAACCAAGGGCGTACATTCAACCGTTACAGGTTTCCATCCGCAAGCCGCAAGGACACTTCGATGCACAATACATTATTCAGCCTGAAAGGCCGAGTGGCGCTGGTGACAGGGGGCAGCAAAGGACTCGGTAAAGCGATGGCGCGGGGCTTCGTCGAGGCCGGGGCCGACGTCTTCATCAGCAGCCGGCATCAGGCCGAGCTTGAGCTGGCCGCCGCCGAAATCGGCAGTGGCTGGGAATCGCGCGTCGTGTGGGGCGTTTCCGATCAGACGCAGCGCAGTGAGTCAGACCGCCTCGTCGAGGCGGCCCTCAAAGCCTTCGGAAGAATCGACATTCTGGTCAACAACGCGGGGAGCAATGTTCCGCAGGCGATTGATCTGGTTCGCGACGACGACTGGGACAAAATCATCGAGTTGAATCTCAGCAGTTGCATGGCCCTGTCGCGGGCCGTCGTACCGCAGATGAAAGAGCGCCGCTGGGGGCGCATCATCCACATCTCGTCGATCATGGGTCTGGCATCGAAGGCGGGAAGAAACTCTTACTCGGCAACCAAGTCGGCCCTGCTGGGTCTGGCCCGTTCGATGGCGCTCGATCTGGGGCACTCTGGGATTACCGTCAACTGCATTGCCCCCGGTCCATTCATGACCGATCTGCCCGGTAAAATGCTTTCGGCCGAAGAGAAGAAAGCCTTCGCCGACCGTACAGCCCTGGGCCGCTGGGGCGATCCTCGCGAGTTGGCCGGTCCTGCCTTGCTGCTGGCCAGCGAAGCGGGCAGCTACATTACCGGCACCTGCCTGCTCGTCGACGGCGGAACGCTGTGCAACACGTTTTAATTCCCCGGGCGCAGCCCGTAATACCCGGCCCCTTCGCCAGCGGGGGCCGGGTTAAAATCCTTCTCGACTCGCCGCGACAGATTGCACAACACGGGCCGCGCCTCGCGAAGACTGTTTTCGGCACGCGCCTCTTACCGGCGCAACGGCGAAAGATGCCATGATCTATCTCGACAACAACGCCACCACGCGTCCGCTGCCCGAAGTCGTCGACGTCATGGCGCGTCATTGGCGCGAGAGCTTTGCCAATCCGGGAAGTCGGCATGCGGCCGGCCGCCGCGCCCGACAAGTGCTTGAAACGGCGCGCGAGTCGATGGCTGCCATTCTCGGGGCACATCCCGAGGAAGTCATTTTCACCAGTGGCGGAACCGAGTCGAATAACATGGCCCTTCTGGGGCTTGCCACGCGACCATCTGCGAATGAGGCGCCTGGAACGATCGCCCTCACCGCCGGCGAACACCCCGCTGTCTTCGAGACCTGCCGCTTTCTCGAATCGCGAGGCTGGCGCCTGGCCACGTTGCCGGTGAATGAAGAAGGGCTGCTCGCCGGGCCGGGCGATGCCTTGCCCGACGTTCTTTCTGCTGCCGGGTCTCAAGCGGGCCGAGACAGCAACCTGCGGCTGGTCACGGTGATTCTCGCGCATAATGAAACGGGCGTGATTCAAGATCTCGGCCCCTGGACCGCCGAATGCCAGGCGCGCCATATTCCGATCCATGTCGACGCCGTTCAGGCCGTCGGAAAGATTCCTGTCAATTTTCATGCGCTGGAAATCTCGTCACTGGCGCTGGGCGCCCACAAATTCCATGGGCCGCGCGGCATCGGGGCACTGTTGCTGAAGCGGCCCTTGAAACTGGCCCCCAGTGCCTTCGGCGGACATCAGGAAGCGGGCCGCCGCCCTGGGACCGAAGCCGTCGCGCTCATCGCCGGCATGGCGCTGGCCCTTGAATTGTTTCATGCCCGGCAAGAACAGCGGATCGCCCACACCCGCGCGCTGCGCGATCTGCTGGAACAGAGCCTCGCGGCAAAGTGCCCGCCGGTGATTCTCAATGGCTCCCGCCAAAGCCGGCTCCCCAATACACTGAATGTCGCTTTTCCGGGCGTCGATGGCGAAGCCCTGCTGGTGGCACTCGATCTCGAGGGAATCGCCTGTTCGCTGGGCAGTACGTGTGCCAGCGGGTCGGCCGAGCCGGCGCCGGTGCTGCTCGCCATGAAC
>JAYTRB010000140.1:0-11639 GCA_043746425.1 Planctomycetia bacterium | reverse complement strand
ACATTATAGCCATCAGCTCCCGATGAACCGAAATTTGCAAAACCATTGGTCGACGCACCACCGACGCTCCCCAGGCCGAAAAGCAGAGGAAGGGCATTCACAACGTTCTGGCTGTCGTTGCTGGAATTTAAATCTTTCGGCGTAGTGAACGCCGTCTGATTGATAACGCCGAAGATCTGGTCTGGCAATTGCGCCGTCGAGCCATCGACAGATATGAATCGATTTTGAGTGCCCAGTGCGGTTTCAACCGGGCCAGGATCGAGGGAAGAGTTGAACAGCAAGCGTGTTTGATCTTGATTGACATTGCCAGCATTCAACGTACTCGTGTTGACATCTGACGCCGAGAACGCAGTACCGGGTCCGAGGTCGAACCCGCTGCCCGTCATGATATCGGTCGGTGTCGCAATTGCCGCGGCATAGATCAGGTTATTGGCCAGCGCCGTTTCTGTAGCAGTCACGCCGGCACTTCCATTAACCCCGTTTACCCAAGTCGAGGCAGTCCCCGGCACATAGCCACTTGCCTCGCGAAAAATTCCGAAACCGCCGCCGGTAAACTGCACTGTAGTTTGCCCCGGCAGATTGGAGGTGACGTGGCCGTCAAGGGCAAAAGCCACGACTAGATTACTTGCCGTATTGCCCGGCCCATTGACGCCGTTCGGAGAACTCGTCGTCGTCTGCAGTGCATTGATCTGCAAGACGCCCACCGAACGAACCATACCGCCGACCGTATAGGTATTGACGAATACCTGGCCGTTTCCTTCAGTAATCTGCGTCACCCCACGGATGGGCGCCGACTGAGTCGGTGAGAGCGAGTTGACGTCCATCGTCGCCGTGCCGGTGAAAAACGTCGCTTGCACTGTTCCCGTGGCCAACGAAGCCACAGCAACAGTCGCCGCAGCGACGAACTTTTTGAACTTCTGAAACATATTAATGACCTTTCATGATTTTTAAAGTTGTCCGAAACGGCGCTCGTTTCGGGGAATCCTGCCTTCGCGACCAAATATTGACGGCGAAGGCGGCTCACACAGCGAGGGGGAAAGAGGTTAATGTCCCGTCCTTCTCCCCCGCAGTCAACTTTCAAACCGCGGCGGACGAAAAATGCGGGTCGAAATGGGCAGAGGAAGAACGGAACGCCCCTCAGCTCCCAACCAGGCAGACAACCGAAACGTTACACCGATTGTCATTTGATGTGCTATCACCGGTTGACTCCCCATCCATTCAGGAGGGGGAGGAGCCGCGCCGCTCGACGTATCGAAATTTGCCAGCATCGGAATCGCGATTTCGTCAACGGGTCGATTCCGATTAACTTCTGTATCATTCTCGCGATTGCTCGTACGCTGAGGCAGAACGCTTGCACCTTCGCCAGAATACATATCAATCTGTACATTTTCACCGCGGACCGACGCCAAACCGGATGAGACGTACCCCGCCTCGACGACATGGCTGAAAGTGGCCATGACGAAAGCCAGCCCAAACGCGCGAATGTAACCGCAACGGCTGTTCATTTAAATTCGACTGAAACTCGTAAAATGGGAAACTTGGGACCCTTATCGACTACGATACCGAAGCCCGGTAACCCCTGGCAAGTAGAATCTGGAGAAAATTTGCGGCTTTTCAAATTCGACGCGTGGTCCGCGTTTCTTCCTTGATGGAGTCCGCAAGCATTAATATTTCGATTTCCACACGCTACCATGCACCTGCCGAAGAAAATGAGACGGCGCATAATTCACCACCGATGACTCAATTTATCGTAACTTTGCTGCTTTAACTCACACCAAGACGCATCTGACTGCGATGCCGACCTTGAAAACTTTTTTTCATGCTATTCTCTATTTTGAAGCCATATCGTCGTCAAAACGAAACAATTCGCCGGCGAGCGAGCGATATATCTCACAGTACTGGGAGACCATTTTATTCCATGTGAATTCGGCCTGAGCTCGTTCCTGACCCGCTTTTCCCATTGCTCGGGCCCGTGGCGCGTCCGTCACGAGCCGTTCGAGCGCTAGCGCCAGCTCCCCAGGTGAGTGCGGCGGAACGAGATACCCAGTTTGGCCGTCTATGACCAATTCAGCGCTTCCTTCGACGGAGGTCGCCACGACTGGCAGGCTGGCGGCCATGGCTTCGAGAATGGCGTTCGGCAGACCTTCCCAGTGCGACGACAATACAAACCCATATCCCGCGGCTAACAATTCTGGGATGTCGGCTCGCCAGCCAGCAAGATGAACGGAATTTTTTAATCCCTTGCGATCGATCAGGCCTTCTATCGCGGGGCGATCAGAGCCTTCGCCAATGAGCAAAAAGTGCAATTGCCGATGTTTTGGGGCGAGCAGTGCGGCAGCGGCTATCAGATCGGGAAGTCCCTTTTGGCGGTCAAGCCGGCCGACATTGACCAGAACCTGGCTTCCGGGGGGAATTCTCCATGCCGACAGATCGGCAGGTCGCGCAGCGGAGAATTTCGCGACATCGACTCCATTGGGGATGACCACGATCTTTTTCGAAGAGAGGCCGGCCTGGGAAATTGAGAAGTCTGCGACAGCGCGGCTCACGCAGACGTTGGTCTGTACGAGCCAGTTTGTCCAACGGTCGAGCCACAACGGAAAGCGGCTCCGCTTTTCGGCCACTCGAACCCCGGAAACGATTTGTTTAACCCCGGCGAGTTTTCCCGCAATTCGGCCGGCAAGATTTGCGTGGAATAAGAACGTCTGCACAATCGCAGGTTGAAACTGCCGCAGTTCGCGTGCCAGCTTGAAAAGCACGCCAATATCACTCCAGCGCCGGGCACCGAAACAGACCACCCGCACCCCAGCCGCCGTGCAATCGTCGGCCAGCGCTCCTGGCGGCGAAAGACAGAAGACGGCCGGTTCCCAGCTAGTCCGATCGAGACGTGTGACAAGCTGCACAAGAGCCCGCTCCGCTCCTCCGGGATCGAGATCGGTGATGCAGAACGCGATACGTATGGGAAACGTTGCACTCGACACAGCGTTCGACCAACCTTTCGCTGGGAAACGGCATGTGTTTATACTGCCGAAAGAGAAACTCGAATAGCCTGGATGATTTTGTCATAAACAGGTCATCTGCACCATGTGGCAATCCGTGGTAACATTTCGTTTTGGCTCTGGCCAAAAATGGCCGGGCGGAGACTACCCGCGATAGGAAATTACAGAATTGACTGACGACCTGGCGGCTTACGACTATGCCCTACCAGAAGAATTGATCGCCAGACGGCCCCCGGCTCATCGGGAGGACGCCCGGATGATGGTTGTCGATCGCGCCACGGGATCGCTGCGGCACGCCCTGATTCGTGATTTGCCTCTTGAATTGCGGGCCGACGATTGCCTGGTGCTGAATGATACCTTTGTCGTTCCCGCGCGGCTGTTGGGGCGCCGCGCTACCACTGCAGGCCGCTGGGAAGGTTTGTTTCTCGAACAGACTGAAGCCGGAGATTGGCGGCTGTTGAGCCAGTGCCGGGGAAAGCTCCAGGCCGGTGAACAGATTGAGGTTCATCCGGCGCATCATCCTGGTTCGTCTGACCGGCTTGTCCTGCAACTGATATCACGGGAGGAAGACGGCGTCTGGCAGGCGCGGCCAACCGTACCCACTGAAGTCTGGGCTGCTCTGGACCGGTTTGGAACCGTTCCTTTGCCGCCGTATATGCGGCGCGATCTGGCAGAATCTATTGATTTTGAACGGTACCAAACCGTGTATGCCCGGCACCGAGGATCGGTTGCGGCCCCGACAGCCGGATTGCATTTCACGCCTGAACTTCTGGCGTGCTGTCGCGAGCGGGGTGTCAAGCAGGCGTTTGTGACCCTGCACGTGGGTGAGGGTACGTTTCGCCCAATCACTTCCGAGCGGCTGGAGGAACATCCGATGCACTCCGAATGGTGCTGCGTAGGAGAGGAGACTGTCGCCCGGCTGGCAGAAACCCACCGTAACGGGGGGCGGCGAATTGCAGTCGGGACGACGACGGCGCGCACTCTCGAATCGGCCGCCCGAAGCGGCGTGCTTGCCCCATGGCGCGGGGCAACTGACCTGTTTATTCGCCCACCCTATCAGTTTCTGGCAGTCGATGGGCTTTTGACGAACTTCCATCTTCCGCGATCGACGTTGCTGGTTCTCATCTGTACGCTGGCCGGTCGCAATCTGATCCAGCATGCATACGCGGAAGCGATTCGCGAGAAATATCGATTCTTCAGCTATGGTGATGCAATGCTGATCGTCTGATGGTGTACGGAATTCAAGGGAATCAGAGGAGTTGAACAATGCAGCGGGTGTGCCTGGCGTTCCTTCGGTATTGCCTTTCGGCGTGGGGAGGAATCGCGGCGTTCTTTGTGATGGTCGTTATCGACCTGCGCCAATCGGCGCTATTTGAAGACACCACGAAATTCAATCATCCGAAGGTGCTGTTTCCCCTTTATTACAGCTTCGAGTTTTCCCTGCTCGCAATGGCTCTTTTATGCGCCTTCGCCGGTCTCTACAATAAGAATATCGGCAAACGAACGCGGTACACATTGTTCGCACTTCTGGTGCTGGCACTCGCGCTGGCGATCTGGGATTACGGAATCATCTACCAGGATCTCATTCAGATGATGGCCCACCCCCCTTTGCCGCCCAACTTTAATGCGCTCCATCACCGCTCGCGGTGGATCAATGGGGGCATCATGGCCCTGACAATGTTGGCTGCGTGGCTGGCTCTCTTATCAGGAAATTCGGTGACAGATGAACTCACGGGCCGACGCCGGGAGCAAACAGAAAGTAACCGCCCGTGATGACGCCCGCTTCGACCAGAGCGGCCTGTGTATTCCACGGAATCTGATAGTATTTATAGGGAGCAAACTCTCCAGGGCGATAATAGCCCAGACTGTATTCGCGATTACAGGGTGACTTGAGCGCCAACTGGTACGGCAAGCCGAAAAACTGAACGGCGAACTTGGCACCCGAAAAGAAGGGCTGTATCAGATAATGGCGGGTGTGGCCGTAGCGTTCGAGTGGAACATCTTCAAAGTAGATCGGGTTGTGGTACAAATTCGTCGGTTCCCAGCAGAAATACATGTGGGCGAAATTCCGCGGAATGAACGTGCTGTCGGGTTCGCCGGGAGTACGCCCCAGACGGCGCAGCGGCTCTTCATAGGGACAATCGGGACAGACACGGCCCTCTGAAACACGGCCGTCGGCGTCAGCTTCAGCTTCAGTACAGGCCTCGCACTCGCCTGAATCAGGGCGGGGGCACAGATTCATGCACCTGTCTTTCGCGGCGGTCTCGGCATCAGGCTCGTAATTGTCGTAGGGCAGAATCTCGGCCATTTTGCGAAACGGCCGGACTTGTCGCCCGCGGTCGGGAGCCGCTTCAGGAAATGTCTCAGCAGCCGTATCAGAAACCGTATCAGACGCCAATTCGGGAATTGGTTCGGAAACTGCCTCATTATCGAAATTCGCCTGCAGGATTCGGGCCCGGCCTGGCTCCCGACTAGACAGCTGGTTGCTGCGCGCCGCATCGGTGGCTCCTCGAGCATTTAAATCTGCAGCAGGCCGCTTGACCCGCTTGCGAGCCGAAACAGCACGTGGCGGCGGCCCGAACTCGTCGGCGACAGCGGTCGCGACAGGTTCCGGCAGATCCGCCGCAACGAGTGTTCGCGATTTCGAAGTGACAATGGCTGGCGCAAGCCGCGCGACAGGCTCAGCCGACTCGACTGGCATCGCCGCAGCCGGCAACAAGGCAATTGCCAACAATCCACAGGTCATGCGGCTAACGCAAGGTAAGCGGCGCGTGCTCTGCAGTATAATTTGGAGCTTCCTGAGTAATGGCAATGTCATGGGGATGGTTCTCCCTCACCGAAGCTGATGAAACCTGAATGAATCGCGCTTCCGTGCGCAACTCCGCGATCGACCGCACGCCGCAATACCCCATTCCTGCCCGCAATCCGCCAATCAACTGATACAAGAAACTATGCAGCTGGCCTTTATAGGGGACGCGGCCTTCAACTCCTTCGGGGACAAGCTTTGATAAGCGCTTCGGATCATCATCCGGCACACTCTGGCGATAACGTTCACTTGATCCGTGAACCATGGCCCCCAGCGACCCCATCCCGCGATATTGTTTGAAACTGCGTCCCTGATACAAAATCATTTCGCCGGGGCTCTCTTCGAGACCGGCCAAGAGTCCTCCCAGCATGACGCAATGGGCGCCGGCGGCGAGTGCCTTAACGACGTCTCCACTGTATCGAATTCCTCCATCCGCAATAATTGGAACATCCGAATCGACCACCGCTTTGGCGGCATTTGCCACAGCTGTCAGTTGGGGCACCCCCACCCCCGAGATGATTCGCGTGGTGCAAATCGAACCCGGACCGATGCCAACTTTAATCGCATCAGCGCCGGCTCGGAGCAGCGCAAAAGCCCCCTCGGTGGTGGCGATGTTTCCTGCGATGACGTCGATGGCCCACTTCCGTTTGATTTCCTTGACGGTTTCAACCACGTTCTGCGAATGTCCGTGGGCGCTGTCCACGACGATGACGTCGACTCCTTTTTCGAGCAATCGCTCGACCCGCTCGTAATCGCCGACGCCGACGGCGGCACCGACCCGCAGTCGCCCCCGAGGATCTTTCGAGGCCAGTGGGAATCGTAAATTCTTGTCGATATCCTTTATCGTGATTAATCCCTTCAATTGATATTCTTCGTCAACCAGGAGAAGTTTCTCGACCTTATTTTCACGAAGAATGCGTTGTGCCGCTTCCAGACTGGTGTTTTCTGGTGCCGTGACGAGTTTGTCGCGGGTCATGACTTCAGAAATCCGGGTCTCCTTCGATTCGAGGAACCGCAGGTCACGCCGTGTCAGAATCCCTTTCAGGATCCCACCTTCGGTAATGGGCACCCCGCCAATATTCCGCGAATCCATAATCTCACAGGCCTGCCCCACGGTCGCGTCGGGAGGCAATGTGACCGGGTCAACAATTACCCCATGCTCACTTCGTTTAACCCGGTCAACTTCCAGCGCTTGTTGAACGATCGACATATTCTTATGGATAATGCCGATGCCCCCCTCCTGGGCCAGGGCGATCGCCATCTCGCCCTCGGTGACAGTATCCATCGGGCTGGAAACGATGGGCACGTGCAGCGTGATGTTTCGTGTCAGCCGGGTCGAAACATCGACCTGAGCGGGAAGCACTTCGCTGTAACCCGGCTCAAGCAATACGTCGTCGAATGTGAGTCCTCGATAAGCAATGCGATCTTGCATGGAGTTATTCCTTGAAGTCGTCTGGGGGCGATTTTGAATGATCGTGAAGGGTTTCGCGCATCGTGCGGCCGAGGTTGACAAGCGTTTCAACGTCCAACCGGTCGGCGCGGATTCCTTCTTTAAAATGAAACGGTTCCAGCCGCCGGTCAATCTCCTCTTTGCTCAGTTCCTGTCGGTACATCGCCACCAGCACGCTCCGCAGAAATTTGCGGCGCTGCTGGAACAAGCGTCGGACAAAATCGTGAAAGAATGACCGATCGTCGATTTGATCGCGTCGCTCCGGGTCGGGCAGAAGCTGCACGATTGCCGAGTCGACCTGCGGTCGGGGCCAAAACACCATGGGGCCCAGTTTCTTGAGAATCTCCACCTGACACTGTGATTGTAACCAGACTGAAAGCGCGCCGTAATGCTCCGTCCCTGGTTTTGCCCGAATTCGCTCGGCCAGTTCCCACTGAATGGTCACGATCATGGCCTCCCACGCGAGAGGAGAAGCGACCAGATTTGATATTACGGGAGTGGCGATGCAGTACGGGAGGTTGGCCACGAGTTTAACCCGGCGGTGGGGGTCGACTGCGAGATGCGTGGCGACCGCCTCCAGGACGGTCGGTGAAAAATGATTCTTGTTTTGCAGCGCATCGCAATTAAGAAGCGTCACATTGGGCAGGTGAGCGACCACCTGGCGGGCCAGGGCGTAAACCCGGTGATCGACTTCGATTGACACGACGGCCGCGGCACTCTCTGCCAGGTACGTCGTCAAGCCCCCTGTGCCTGTCCCGATTTCGAGAACGACATCGCGCGGCCCGAGCGCGGCCCGATCACGAATGTACTCGATCAAATTCAGATCGATCAGAAAATTCTGTCCCAGGTCAGATCGCGGGTGCAACCCGTTATGCTGGAACAAGTCCATCAACACCGCTCGCGTCTGTCGTTCCACGGGCCTCATCAAGTCGTTGCTCTCCTGAGCTGAAAATTTGAACCGCCGCGAGTTGAACACACCCTGCCTGACAAATCGCGATGAAACAGCTTCAGCGCGACACGCCGGTCGGGGCCAGCATCTTCTGCACGTATTTTGCGAGGATGTCGGTTTCAATATTCACTCGATCGCGTTCGCGCCGCGTGCCGAGCGTGGTGACATTGAGCGTATGGGGAATCAGCGCCACGCTGAACGTTTCAGTATCGACCTCGACGACGGTCAGACTGACGCCGTCGACGGCGACCGAACCTTTCGAGACCATCTGGCATGCCAGATCACGAACGACGCGAAACCAGAGCGTCACCCAAAGACCGTCAGTATGAATGCGTTCAAGCGTACCGACGCCATCGATGTGTCCTTGCACAAAATGACCACCCAGACGGCCGTCGGCCGGAAGCGCGCGTTCGAGATTGACGCGGCCGCCTGCGTGCAACACCCCCAGGTTGGAACGGGCGAGGGTCTCGGGACCGGCTTGAAAGCTCCAGTGGCTTCTGTCGGCCGAAACAACCGTCAGGCAGCAACCGTTGATCGCCACGCTGTCGCCGACAGCCGTTCCGGCCACCATAAAGGGTGGAGGCGCGACCACCAGCCGCTTGCCGGAATCTTCCGGCATCGTTTCTGAAATCGTTCCGATTCCCTCGACCAGACCCGTAAACATCGGCTGCCAATATCTCGAAGTATGCGGTGTGAATGCCAGACCGGAATGCACGATCTGCTGAATATGACGATTCTGCCGCAAGAAAACTGATTGACCCGCGCCACTTCTATGCTAGGTTTTACTCGCGGGATTCGCGATCAACAACCCGAAGCCAGGAATAGTTCGTCCCATGACTAGCAATGAAAACGGCGAGGCACTGGATCGGTTGATTCGTCAGATCGATCGCCTGCATTCGGGCGCAGGCGTGGCACAACAGATTCTGCGCTTGATCCGCGAGCCCGACTACGACTTGGCAGAAGTATCGAAGTGTCTCGAACATGACCCGGCGCTATCTGCCCGGATTCTAGGCGTGGTGAATTCTTCGCGCTATGGCCTCGCCCACAAAATCGCCAGCATCCGCCATGCGGCCGCTTTTCTGGGGCGCCGCTCGCTGCAACTGGTGACTCTCAGTTTCTCGCTCCTCGATGCGTTCTCCCGTGGCCCTTACCGGCAGATGTATCTCGAATACTGGCGGCGGGCGATTACCTTGGCAACCGTAGCGCATCGCATTGCCGAGCGCGGGGGTACAGTCAGCGGAGACGAAGCCTATGCCGCCGGGCTCGTTGCCGATATTGGGGTGCTCGCGCTGGCACAGGTCGTGGGCGAACCTTATGTGACGCTGTTCTTGCAACATTCGCATGGCCCCCAGCTCGTTGAGGTCGAAATTCAGACTTTCGGGTTCAGTCACGCTGAAGTCGGCGCCAAGCTGCTCGAACGCTGGGGATTGCCCGAGTCGGTTGTGGCGGCAGTCGCCGAACATCACGACGCGGTCGCGGGCGGCGACACGATCGAAACAGCCGTGAGAGCCGGCTGGCTCATGTCCGAAGCATTGTGGACTCCTCATTCTCAGCATGTATCTGCTGCCCGCACGTACCTTCTCGAGGAATGCGGCGTGAGCCTCGATGACTTCATCGACTTGGCTTTACGATGTCGCAGCGATATCGATGAAAGTGCCGAGGCCTTCGGAATCACGATGGGAAAATCGGTCAATTGCCAGCAGCTCATTGAAGAAGCCCGCCGAGTCACTCTGGAAACAGCTCTCGCCGCAGCTCTCGATCTCGACACCCTGGAAACGGCTGTCGACGGCCTGACTTGTGCCGATCGCCAGAAACGGCGCGATTAGGGGGTCGCCACCGCGCGGCAGAAACGGCGAACGGCTTCTTCGACGTTTTCGCGGCTATTGAAGGCGCTCAGGCGAAAGTACCCTTCGCCGCTGGCGCCGAAGCCGCTTCCGGGAGTGCCCACCAGGTGCGCCTGGGTGAGCAAACGATCGAAAAAGTCCCAGCTGGTCGCGTTTTCTGGTGTCTTCACCCACACGTAGGGGGCATTCACTCCGCCGAAAACTTGCAAGCCGGTTTGCGAGAGGCCGTTGCGGATCAGTGCGGCATTTGTCAGGTAAAAATCAATGAGCGACCGCACCTGCTGTTTGCCGGCTTCACTATAAATGGCAGCGGCGGCGCGCTGCACCGGGTACGAAACGCCGTTGAATTTTGTCGTGTGCCGGCGATTCCACAAACTGTGCAGCGACAGCAGTTCTCCTGTGTCTGAGGTTCCCATCAATGTCTTCGGAACAACCGTAAATGCACAGCGAACGCCAGTGAAACCGGCCGTCTTGCTGAAACTGCGGAATTCGATCGCCACTTCTCGCGCACCGGGAATCTCGAAGATGGAGTGCGGAATCTGCGGATCGGTGATGTAGGCTTCGTACGCCGCGTCATAGAGAATGACAGCTCGATGCGCGCGGGCATATTCGACCCATTCGGTAAGCTGTGCACGCGTCGCCACGGCGCCTGTCGGATTGTTGGGGAAGCAAAGATAAATGAGATCCACGTGTTCCTGCGGGAGCGATGGAACAAAATTACTTTCGGCCGTGGCCGGCATATAAACCAGGCCCGCGAACCGCCCCCGGGCGTCTGCCGGCCCAGTCCGCCCGGCCATGACGTTGGTGTCCACGTACACCGGATACACCGGGTCGGGAATCGCGACCTTGTTCCCCTCCCCGAAAATCTCGAGGATATTGCCGGTGTCGCACTTCGAGCCATCAGAAATAAAGATTTCGTCACTCTCGACCGCCGCATTCCGCGAGGCGTAGTCGTTCGCGACGATCGCCTCGCGCAGAAAGTCGTATCCCTGTTCGGGCCCATATCCGCGAAATGTAGCGCGGACGGACATCTCGTTAACGGCCTTGTGCCAGGCCTCGATAATGGCCGGCGCCAAGGGTTCTGTCACATCTCCGATTCCGAGGCGAATGACCTTAGCGGCCGGATTCTCGGTACAGAATCTCGCAACGCGGCGGCCGATCTCAGGAAATAGATAACCGGCTTGGAGCTTGCAATAATTTTCGTTAATTTGGGGCATTTGAGATAAATATTCTCTTGCTTTGTGTCGCGCGGGCCATCAGTATGAATCGTATGGATTGTTAATGGTGCATTCCAAAACTGCAAGTCCTCAGGACGAATGCTTGCAATTGAGGTGGTTTGAATTCCGGAGATTCGTTGATGATTCTAGGACCAAGATGGTCGAGTTCCCCAGTTGCAATCTTAAATCTGGCAATGATGGCCGCGACCTTGATTATCATTCAGGATTCGCACGCCGGATTAATTGAAGACGGGATCGCGGTTGCACCAGTTGCCGATGTCAATGAATCGGCACCTACGATGCATCCGGCAGCAACACCTTCCGCCGGTGACGATCTGGAAGACGCCCTCTCGGGCGCTACGGATTTGCCTCTGGCA
>JAYTRB010000139.1:0-8126 GCA_043746425.1 Planctomycetia bacterium | reverse complement strand
CTGTCCATTCGCTGTTGGAGCGATCCGAAGTGTTCGCGGAAATTCGCACAATCAAAGACCCGTTCGGAAAGGAGCGAGTCATCACTGCCCGTCGCTTGTTGTAGCGATCTGCTGCTTTCTTACCGGGCATGATTACGAGTGGTGCATACTTGGAGCGCCCGTCTATCCGCGATACGATGAAGGTTCAGGAGTTTGCAGGCCACCTCTTCTTCGTCAGTTCTTTCACGAGGATGAACCGTATGCGGTTTCGAAGCGTTGCGGCAGTCGTATTGGGCATTGGCTTGGGTTTAGCGGGATGTGGACAAAATTCTGCGCCAGCCAGATCTGCGAAGGGAAGTGCCGACCAGAAGAAATACCGAATCGCCGTCATCCCCAAAGGAACGACGCACGAGTTCTGGAAATCGGTGCATGCCGGGGCAGAGAATGCCGCCCGAGAACTGGGCAACGTCGAAATTCTATGGAAGGGGTCCCTCCTGGAAAATGACCGTGACGGACAAATCAGCGTTGTGCAGGATTTCATTACGCGAAAAGTCGACGGCATCTGTCTGGCTCCGCTTGATTCGCGAGCACTGAGCAAGTATGTGAAAGAGGCCAGACAAGAGGGAATCCCCACGGTCATCTTCGACAGTGCTTTAAGCGACGAGAGCGACATCGTCAGTTACGTCGCAACCGACAATTCTAAAGGGGGAGCCTTGGCCGCCGAGAGACTGGCAGTCGCCCTCGGCAATAAAGGAGGGGTTATCCTCTTGCGCTATAACCCGGGGAGTGAAAGCACTGAGCAGCGTGAAGAGGGATTTCTACAAGCCTTAAAAAAATACCCTGAAATCTCAATCCTTTCGTCTAATGAGTATTCGGGAACGACTCCCGAGACGTCGCTCGATAAATCGCAGCAATTGTTCGTCAAATTCCGCGACCAGGTAAATGGCGTCTTCGCGGTTTGCGAGCCGAACAGCACAGGAATGCTCAAAGCACTTGAGCAGGAGGGGCTGGCTGGCAAAGTGAAATTCGTTGGCTTCGATCCCAGCAAGCAGCTGGTGCAGGCGATGCGAGAGGGCAAGATGCACGGTATCGTGCTTCAGGACCCTGTGAAAATGGGCCATGACGCCGTACTCACTCTCGTCCAGCACCTGGAAGCCAAAAAAGTCGACAAGCGAATTTCGACTGGCGAGCATATCGCGACGCCCGAGAATATCGACGAACCTGAAATGCAGAAGCTTCTCAATCCTCAGCAGTTCGGCGAATGACGCGACCGGCAACACATTTGGACATCCCGCGATACCAAAAAGACCGCGTCCCGCGTGCCAAAGTTTCGGCTGTGCCTCGCTCCTGAACGACGACCTTAATTTCGCCTTTCAATATGCCGCATCCACCGATTTTACGTATGACAGGTATCAGTAAGCGCTTCGGCGCGACGCAGGCGCTGTCAGACGTTTCGCTGCACGTTGAATGCGGCCAGGCATTGGCGCTGGTTGGCGAAAATGGCGCCGGAAAAAGCACCCTCATGAAAGTGCTGTCTGGCGCTCATCAACCCGATACCGGAGTTATGGAGCTTGAGGGTCGTCCGTACAAACCAGCGAACCCACACACTGCGCGCCAAAACGGCGTCGCCATGATCTACCAGGAATTGAATCTGGCGCCCGATCTGTCAGTTGAAGACAACGTCATGCTGGGTCAGGAAATGCGGTGTCTGGGCTGGCTCAACAGGGCTGCTCAACGTCGCCGCGTTCGCGAAGTCCTTAACCTCCTCGGGCATCGCGACCTGCGACCCGAGATTGAAGTCCGCCGGCTATCAGTTGGCGATCAACAACTCGTCGAAATTGCCAGGGCGCTCATATCATCGGCACGCGTCATCGTCTTTGACGAGCCGACAAGTTCGCTCACCCAATCTGACGCCCAGCGGCTGTTCGAGGTCATCCGACGCTTGAAGCAATCAGGCTATGGCATCATTTACATCAGCCACTTTCTCGAGGAAATTCGGCAGGTGTGCGATCGATATACCGTGCTTCGCGACGGCCGGACAGAGGGTGAGGGCACTCTGGCCGACGCCACAGAGGCCCAGATCGTATCGTTGATGGTGGGACGCACGGTCGAAGAACTTTTCCCACATGTGCCACATCAGTCGGGAGCCGTGATTCTCACTCTTGAAGGATTGACCGGCCGCCGCATGCCGCAAGATATTTCGCTGACATTGCGGCGCGGCGAGATTCTTGGCATCGCGGGGCTTGTCGGCGCGGGACGAACCGAGCTTTTGCGTTGTCTATTCGCCCTCGATCCCGTGCGGCAGGGATTGGTCCGAGTGGCAAACGTCACGCCACACCAATCGCCCCGGGCGCGAATCGAGGTCGGAATGGGCCTCGTTTCGGAAGACCGCAAGGCCGAAGGGCTGGCTCAAGTTCGGTCGATCGCCGACAACATCACCTACAGCCGGCTCGGTCCGTACTCGCAATTGGGCTGGCTTAATCTCAACCAGCAAAAGCAAGCGGCCGCGCGTTGGATGGCGCGGCTCGAAGTTAAAGCCAGTTCGCCCGATCAGGAAGTACGCACTCTGTCGGGCGGAAATCAGCAAAAAGTGGCATTGGCCAGGCTCATGCATCAGGACGCAGAAGTCCTGTTGCTCGACGAACCAACACGGGGGATTGATGTGGGTACAAAGGCGGCCATTTACCGGCTGATCGGGGAGCTCGCTCAGGCCGGCAAAGCAATCATTTTTGTCAGTTCCTATGTTACTGAACTTTTGAAAGTCTGCGACCGAATCGGCGTAATGTCTCGCGGCAGCCTGTGCGAGATTCGCCCGGCAGCAGAGTGGACCGAAGAAGCGATCCTGTCGTGCGCGATCGGCGGGAAACGGCGACTCTCGTAAGCGACACCATCCTTAAGGCCATGCAGTCATGTCCCAGGCAATCGATTCAGAAATACCAGCGACGACTTCTTCGCGGCTCAGCCGTCTGTTGAACTCGCTTGGTCCGTTTCTGGCGCTCTTCCTCGTCATTGGTTTCTTCGCGGTTGCCGATTCGCTGCAGGATGGGGGCGGGAACTTTTGCTCTCTGCGAAACCTGCGCACCATTTCAGTACAAACCGCGACCGTCGCGGTGGCAGCGCTCGGTATGACGCTGGTGATAATCTCTGGGGGAATTGACCTGTCGGCAGGAACCTCGCTGGCCCTTTCGGCCACAGTGCTCGCGTGGTGCCTGAAACGAGATCTATCGACAACCGTTGCCCTCATGGCCGGTCTGGGAGCCGGATGTCTTGCCGGCCTCGTTAATGGATTGCTGATCAGCCTGCTGCGTGTCGTCCCCTTTATTGTGACGTTGGGAACGATGACCGCCTTTCTGGGAATCGCCAAGATGATCGCCGGAGAGACTACCATTCGACCCGACACGAATCGGCAGATTCCGGATTGGCTCCAGAACCTGCTGGGTACTCAGCCAGATGCACTGTGGAGTGGCATGCCAGCCGGAGTCTGGTTGACACTCGGATTGGCCGTGCTTTTGTCGGTCGTGCTGCGGCGCAGCGTTTTCGGCCGATACGTATATGCGCTGGGCTCAAATGAATCGACGGCCCGATTGTGCGGAATCAATGTGGCGGCGACCAAGATCGCTCTTTACGTTCTGGCTGGTCTGTTTGTCGGGGTAGGGGGGGTGTACCAGTTTTCGAGGCTGTCGTCTGGCAACCCCATGTCGGGAATAGGTCTGGAACTGCAAATTATCGCCGCCGTTGTGATTGGAGGAGGAAGTCTCAGCGGTGGCCGGGGGACTGTTCTGGGAACTCTTACGGGCGCGGCGATCATGGCCGTCATCAAAAGCGGTTGTACGCAACTGGGCTTGAATAACCCGGTACAAGACATCATTCTGGGCGTCATCATTGTCGCTGCCGTCACGCTCGATCAGGTGCGCCAGCGCCGCCTCGCGACATAATGCGGGAAGTCTGAAATTAGAATCCCGGGTGACCATTGAAAACAGAAGAGAATGCCGTAGCCCGATCATCGGCCGCGATGAAAACGGACGTATCGTCGGCAAGCCGATTGTCCGTTTTCTGGTGGACTGCGGCCGTTTGTTTTTCGGCGATCGCTTCGATTGTTCTGCTGGCAAAGCACATGGCCTTGGCGGCAGAATCCCCGCCGATTTATCAAGAACACCACGATCTCAGCTATTACCTCGATGGCCAGGGAGCGAAGCTGCCAATCAAGACTATTGCCGATTGGGAAAAACGCCGCAGGCACATCCTCGCCAACATGCAGCTTGTCATGGGACCGCTGCCCGATCGCCGCCTGCTCCCCCCACTTGAATCGCGGCAGCTTGAGAGCACCAAAGTCGGCGATGTCGTCCGCCAGAAGATCGAGTTCCAAACTGAGCCAGGTTACAGACTCAACGCATATCTGTTCATTCCACCGTTACCCGCGGGGCGGCAACTGCCGGCGGTTTTGTGCCTGCACCAGACGACGATAATCGGAAAAAACGAACCAGCCGGCCTCGGGGGAAATCCTCACTTGCACTATGCCCTGCATCTGGCTCTGCGCGGTTATGTGACGCTCGCTCCTGATTATCCGTCGTTCGGCGAAAGCAAGTACGATTTCGGCATGAAGAACGACTTCATCAGCGGCACCATGAAAGCCGTCTGGGACAATATGCGGGCCATTGATCTTCTGGAATCGCTCGAAGAAGTCGATCGCCATCGGATCGGCTGCATCGGGCACTCCCTGGGCGGACACAACACCATGTTTACTGCAGCGTTCGATTTGCGAATCAGAGCGCTGGTTTCAAATTGCGGTTTCACTCGATTTCACAAGTACTACGATGGAAAGCTCGCAGGCTGGACGAGTGCGCGGTACATGCCGCGGATTGCCAGCGCCTACAACAACGACCCCGACAAGGTTCCGTTCGACTTCACCGAGATTGTGGCATTGTTCGCGCCGCGGCCATTTCTCGCCAGTAGTCCGATGCATGACAGCAATTTTGAGGTTTCTGGAGTGCGCGATGTGATCGCTGCCGCCCGGCCGATTTACGAACTCTACGGCAAGCCCGACCATCTGCAGGCGAATTATCCGGAATGCGAGCACGATTTCCCCGATGACGCGCGCGAAGTAGCATACGCCTTTCTGGACAAACATTTGAAGGAGTGATGATATGCCCTGTTCACGTCGCAGCTTTATCTCTACCGCAGCAGCGGTCACTCTGGGGGGGAGTGTTTTCCAGGCAATCGCGAAAGACGAAGCTTCGCCATCGAAAGCCGCTAAAGCCGGCGCGAATTCGGCACCTCGTCAACGGTTCGCCGTGGCAAGCTATTCGTTCTGGCAATTCCGGCCGGAACGAGTCGAAATCGAAACCTGCCTCGACTCCGCGGCCGATATGGGTTTCGATGGCGTCGAGATTCTGCACCGCCAGATGCGAGAGGAATCGAACGGATATCTGCAAAAGCTCAAACGGCAGGCCTTCTCTCTGGGTCTCGACCTGTGTGGCTTTTCAACGCACCAGGGATTTCTTTCGCCCGATAAAGCCGAGCGACAGAAGAACATCGACCACACACTACATTGCATCGAACTTGCTTATCGTCTGGGTATTCCCACTATGCGAGTCAACACTGGTCGGTGGGGAACAATCAAGGATTTCGACGATCTGATGAAGGCCCGCGGAATCGAACCGCGACTGGAAGGCTATACCGACATCGACGGGTTTGGATGGGTGATCGACAGTCTGGAAAAGTGCCTGCCGAAGGCCGAAGAATGCGGCGTCGTGCTGGGGCTCGAAAATCACTGGGGGCTGGGGCGTACTGCGGAAGGAGTGCTGCGAATCGTCAATGCCATCGATTCCCCGTGGCTGGAAGTGACGCTCGATACGGGCAATTTTCTTGAAGATCCGTACGAGCAACTCGAGCAACTCGTGCCGCGGGCGATTCTCGTTCAGGCCAAAACGTACTATGGCGGGGGCAAGTGGTATACGCTCGATCTCGACTACCCGAGAATCGTGAAGATGCTCAGAAAGCACAAATACCGGGGCTACATTTCGCTCGAATTTGAAGGAAATGAAGACCCTTTGACGGGAATTCCGAAAAGCCTGGCAATGCTGCGGGAAGCATTTTTCGTGGCGGCCGATGCGCATTGACCGCCAGATCGCTTCGCATGTGTACGAAAGTCTTGGGCCTTTGGGTCCCTCTCGGGGAGCCTCGCCACTGCAATTACTGCAGATAAAAACCGAACCGTCGCAATTGAAATTGCACTTCGACCGCACCCTTTTGGGGAGCTTGACTTGTCTTCTGAGTTTCCGCCATTCGACCCGCCATTTTTTGCCCGCACTGTCTGCCGGCGCGCCCGCTGGTTGCCGATCGTGCGCCTCATCGCGGCCCTAATCCTCACCCCGGCAGTCCTCATCTATTCCTGGGGGCGAGTCCTGGTTTTCGGGATGCTCGTGGGACGTCCCGAATTCCGATTTATGATCATGCTGGTTGGGGGGATTGCCGCAGTGATCGGACTCACCGCGGGCTTGTCTCGCCAATTGCGTTCGTCGACACTCGACCGATTCGTCGTCGGTGGGGTACCGACGTTGTGGATCGGCGTCAGCATATTCATCATTTCACTCTACTTCGGCGACCTGTTGCCGCGACCAGTCGTCGGCCTGTTTTTCATTATGGCGACGCTGTGGGTCATGTGGCTGGCTTGGATGTTCTATTACCCCTGGTCGTGGCGATTGCAAATGGGCGTGCTGCTGATACTGGTTCCCTTTGCGGTGGCGTTCCCGGTAATCATGCGTGTCGATGGTTTGACCGGCGAAGCCCGCGTAAATTTCGCCTGGCGCAATGCGCCCCTCATTGATTCGGGGGCTGAGTTGTCCACCGATTCGATACCGGCTTCACTTGCAGCGAAGCCCGACCTGACGCAAACGACTTCCGATGACTTTCCTCAATTTCTAGGGCCCAATCGAACGGGGGTTGTTCTTGAGAACAGACTCTCACCCGACTGGACGCTTCATCCTCCGCGTGAAATCTGGCGGAAACCCGTCGGTGCCGGTTGGGGTTCATTCGCTACCATTGGAGATTACGCCCTGACACAGGAACAGCGCGGCGCCGAGGAATGCGTCGTGTGCTATCGTCTTTCAGATGGTAGCGGAATGTGGGTTCACCGCGACAAGGCCCGCTTCGATTCGGCAATGGGAGGCTCCGGACCGCGCGGCACGCCAACGGTTGTTGATGGCCGCGTTTATACTGTGGGCGGCACCGGAATACTCAATTGTCTCGACGGTGCGACCGGGAAGCCACTGTGGTCGGTCGATATCTTAGCGGACTGTAGTGGCAAGCCGATTGACCATGGCGTATGCGGATCGCCCCTCGTCATTGACGAGTGGGTCATCGTCGCGCCAACCGGCAACGACAAGGCTTGTCTGGCGGCTTACGATCGCGAAACCGGCTCACGTGTCTGGCTGGGCGGGAGTCACCGGGCCAGCTATGGTTCTCCGGCGCTCGCGGACCTGGCCGGTTCGCGGCAAGTGCTGCTGGTAACCGCCGACGGCATTGAAGGCAATGACCTCCATACCGGAAAGACGCTCTGGAGCTATCCGTGGACGAATCCCGATTTCCACGTCAACTGTTCACAGCCGATCATCATCGACGCGGCGGCGGGTAAGGTTCTATTCTGTACCGGATACGGTACTGGAAGCGCGCTACTGCAGGTCGCTCCTGTCGTCGATGGCAACTGTTCTGTGAGCGAGGTCTGGAACAGCCCGCGAAAGATGAAAACTAAATTTACCACGGCCGTGCAGCACAAAGGGTTCGTCTACGGGCTTGATGATGGCATCCTCGCATGCCTCGACCCCGCGACGGGCAAGCAGATCTGGAAAGCAGGCCACTATCAGCATGGCCAGATCCTTCTGGCCGGAGAGTTGTTGATCGTTCAGGCAGAAAGCGGCGATGTGGTGCTCGTCCAGCCCGATCCAGAGAAGCTCATCGAACTGGGAAGATTCCCGGCGCTGGGCGGAAAGACCTGGAACAACCCCGCGTTGGCAGGGCGCCTGCTGCTTGTCCGAAATGATCAGGAAGCCGGCTGCTTTGAACTGCCTTGAGGGGGCGAATGATGCTTCAGAAAGCTCTCAACCATCTCGGCCCGCATCCGTTGCCGCAACTCCGGCGTCAAGAGATCG
>JAYTRB010000138.1:0-5973 GCA_043746425.1 Planctomycetia bacterium | reverse complement strand
TCGAAGTCGAAGAGAACTTCGGACAATGGGGAACCTGTCAGATCCTTATTGAATCCAAGGCCGGATCGGAATAGCCCCTGGGCGCAAGAACCCGAACATACGTCATTTGACCCCTACGGCGTGCCTCAGTATCGAACTTCGGCCGACACACCTGTCGCATTATTGTTGGGGTCGTAATAGGGAGTGACGCGCAGGTTTGAATAGCGCTCCAGATGTGCCGCCGCAATCGTCTTTCCGATCACGACTCCCAGAACAGCGCCAAAGACCACATCTGAAAGATCATGTTCACGTTGATCGATCCGGCTCCAGCTGACAAGACCGGCCATCACGTACGCTGGAACACCCGCCTTCCACCCATAGTACTCGTCGATCACCCCGGCAATACAAAACGTGCTCGAGGCATGATAGGAAGGAAAACCGTAGTGACCATGCTCAAACTGGGTTGTCGGGCGCTGCGTGTTCGTGATCCCCTTGATGGCCACGGTATACATCGCGGAAATCGAGTAGGCCGAAATCGCGGCTTTCGAAAACTCGTGCAGGCAATATTCGTCGCCCACCCAAAGGCTGAGGGCGTAGATACCTGCGAGAGTCGGCACCTGCAGGGTGAATTCACCGAATTGGCGCAAGACCACGCTGCCTTGCCCCCAGCGCAGCGGATGTTCGGCCGTCTCGGCCCGTACCCGCTGGTCGAGATTGTCGCGAATCGCCACGCTCCCCCCGGCCGCCGTACCCAGAATGATCGCATTGGACAACGTAAACAGCGACAAATTGTCATTCCAGAGCATTGACGGAAGCTGCTTCATGTCTTCTTTGAAACTGATGATTTCGCCGTCGGCGAGTTCAAATGGCGCCTCGTCCGTGGCTGAAAGCGTCGGATCGAAGACACCCGGTTGCGTCTCGTCGCCTGTTGCAGTCATTAACGAACCTGAGCCATTGTCTGCGTCAGACGAGAACATGAGGTGCTCTTCATCGATCGGTGACCCATATCCCCGGGCAAAAGCGGGCCCGTACATCGGTTCGGCCGCCAGACTGACATGACGGCGAGAGATCATTTGCCCCGGAAACCAGGATTCTCTCGAACTGCGGAAGGTTGGGTATTTGTCAATCGCCTCTTCGTCGGCCAGTTTCAAATCAGCGAGTTCCGCATCACCCTGTTCCGAATTGTCCGGGTTGCCGTCACTCGGCTCGTCGTCATTGGCGGCCACGCGGACGATTTCTTGTCGGGGCTTTGTTCGAGACGATTTCTGTGAAGGAGCCGAGGAATGAGAAGCGGCAGGCGACGAGGCAGCGGGCAGAGCGGGGGCAGCATGATCGGGTTCGGGCGCCGCCGAACGGGCCACGATGGCTGCTTGTCCGATCAATGCCTGCTTTGGCAATTCCTGGCAGCCCGAGAACGTCGCCCACAGGATTCCGGCCGCAAGGAACGGCCGGCAGAGGTCTGCCAGAGTCTTAAATTGTTCTCGCATGGGTTTACGCCGAATCATGAGTTGGAACTCCGGTCGATTGCCCCGGATTTTTCTCCTCTCTATTCGTTCGATCCGCTATGACCCGAATGTCCAGTAAAACCGGCATATTGGGAATGTTTCGATCATCTTGCGACCGACGGCAGAGGATGGGGGGCGTGGGAAGGGTGGTGGATGCGACTTTATGGCACGAGAGCCTTCCTCAACTTCCTTTTCATCAACTCACCCTTCACGTTAGGTCGATATTGAGGAATATACCGAAAACAGGGACAATGCGGCCGTTCAACAGCAGCATCAGGAAGGAATGACAGGATGTCATCTGCGACGACACGAAAGTCTGAGAGCTTAGGCGAGACGAATTCCACCACCAGGGCCGAAAACCGCTGGCTGTCGGCTCCCTGGTTATGGGGGCCGCTCCTGACCGCGGGATTCTTGCAGTTCGTTCCGCACCTGCTGGAACATCGTGAGAGTCTCACCCGGCTTTTTATCAGTCGCGGGATTCTCTATGCCGAAACCGGACTATTTTTCTTCGGCCTGGCGATTCTGATTCGTAGAACTTTGGGACTCATCCAAGAGCGCCGGGCATTGCGGCTGATCGTCATTGACGAGGCCTCGCTGGAAGGACTCCGACGACCCGCCGATCGCGCCCGGGCGCTGTATTCTGCAACGGCTGACGTGCCGGCCGGCATCAGCCGGACGAAACTCGTCGCGAGAATTCGAGAGGCCTGCGACTACGTGGCCCACCACGCGAGCGGCGCGTCTGTCGAAGAGCATTTGCGTTATCTGGCCGACCTGGCGGTGGAGAGTCTTTCGTCGAGTTACGCGGTCGTGCGAACGCTCATCTGGTCAGCTCCGATTCTGGGAGTGCTGGGTACGATTCTGGGGATGACTCTGGCGTTTCAAACAATCGACCCTGAAAATCTCGACGCCTCGATTCCGATGGCCGCGGGCGAGCTGGCTGCTGCGTTTGATCCTACGGCTCTGGCCTTGGGAATATCATTGATCCTGTTGTTCGCGCGATTGCTGGTCGAGCGCAGCGAAAGTCGAGTGCTCGCGTGCGTCGAACAATTTGCGATCACGCAGCTTGCCCCCTGTTTACATGTCGAATCGTCAGCCGCCGCGGGTTCTGTGCTGGCCGAGGCTGAAACCGGGGCAGCGGCGAAGCTGCTCGATCAGACCGAATTGCTCATCAACACGCAAACAGCGCTGTGGCAGCAGGGACTTGAAGACCTGCGGGGCCGGTGGCTCGAAACCGTTGAAAAACAGCAGACGCAGTTTGCGGGGTTGCTCGAAAAAGGAATGGTCGCCGGTCTGGCCAGTCATTCGCAGCAGCTCGACGAAGCGCGGGCTGAGTTTCTCACGGGGTTCCGAGCGGTCGGCATGGAACTGTCGCGTGTCACTGCCGGCTTGCAGCAGATGGGTGAAGAGCACCAAACTGTCTTTCACAAGCAGGTCAGCGAAGTTTGGCAGGCGATGCAGGCGCAGATGACTGCCCAACTTCTCGAATTCCAGCGCCAAGGTCAACTGCTCCACACGCTGACGGGGCAGGAGGACGAACTGCTGCGGCTGCAAACCACGCTGACGCACAATCTTCAATCGGTACGGGCACTGGAGGCGTTTCAAGAGTCGGTTCACAGCCTGAATGCCGCGGTGCATCTGCTGACCATGCGCACCAAGGCCAACGCCGCTTAGGGGTGGTAAGAGTGTCGTTCGGGAATGCTAAATGCGTCGTCGTCCAAGTTCGCATTCGCCAATCTCACTGTTCACGTTTCTCGATACGCTCGTCTGCACCATGGGATCGCTGATCCTCATGCTGCTGGCGATGACGCCGAAGCTTCGTGAACGGGCTGAGGCGCGCGCTGAGGCACGCGACAATGTCGCAATCGTCGCGCAAGATTCCGACGTGGCTGCCGCTTACGCACCGGCAGTCGATGAAATCGACCACGCCGCCGAACGCGACAAACGCCGCGCAGGCTGGCTCAACTCGCTTGCCGAGGCACGCGCAGCACTCGAGACACGGCAGGCTGATTTGCGACGACAACGGCAACTTCTCAAAAATGCCGGCCGCGAATTCCAGGATATTATGGATCAGATTCTGAAAGCCCGTTTGAAGCGAGAGTCGCTCACCGATGCCAGCCAGTCGCTTTCAGAAAGAGAAACCAGGCTCGCCGAGCATGAAGCCAGAATTGCTCAGAAGATCGCGATGGCTCGCAAAAACATCGACCTGCTCGATCGTAAGCAGGCGACGGCGGCCAATGAATTCGCACTGGTACCCTATGACGGCTCGTCGGGAACAGTCCGCCGTCCGATTTACATCGAGTGCAGTAAGAAGGGATTTCGCTTCCTCCCTGAGGACGAAGCCCTCAGCCCCGCCGACATCAAGGGCTTCCCGCTGCACTATAATCCGCTTCTCACGGGCACACAGTCGCTGGTGCGTTTTTGGTCGCGACGGCGCCGCGATTTGGGCGGCGACGAACCCGAGCCTTATGTATTGCTCCTTGTCCGCCCCAGCGGCATCAACACCTACTATGAAGCCCGAACCTATCTGGCTGGGCTCGACGTCAACTTTGGCTATGAACTGATCGAAGAAGACTGGAAGTTGCGATATCCTGAAGCCGATCCGCTCGCCAAGACGATTTTGAAGCAGACACTCGACATCACCGTTCAGTCTCACGGCCATGCGCTCGACGCCATGGCCGACGCGGCGCAGCGCGGTGGAACAGGAGGCGGTCGCCGATTTTTCGGCGACGACCGCCGTGGCGGCTGGTCTGATGGCATGCCTGGCGAAGATGGCTTGGAGGACGTCGATGGCATGCCTTTCGGAAGCGCGTCGCGCGGCAACGGCCAGCCGTCAGTCCGGTTCAACCCTCCCGCACGCCCCAGCCGTGCGCCAAAAGGGGGCAATCCCAATAGCGAGATCGGTGATAATCTAACCGGCACTGCCGGAACAGAAAGAGGCATCGCGTCGCGATCAGGAGCGCGAGGGGGATCAGCTTCGGGATCAAGCTCAAGAATCGGATCAGGATCGGGCGGCGACGTCGGCTCGGGAACCAGCGCGGCCAAGGGAGGGGCTGTTGCGGGTAAAACGGGATCTGCAAGACCGGGGCACATCGGCGGTGGAACGAATTCTGGTCTTGGTGGAACCGGCGGCGGCACTTTCGGTGCCGAGAGTGACGAGGGTGGCTTCGGCGAATTGCCTGGGGTCGGTTCCGGCACTCAAACGGGCACGCGACGATCGGCAGGAGGTAATCCAGGATCTGCCGCAGGAGGTGATTCAGGCCTCGAATTGAATGGCGAACCGGGGGCGGTCACATCCGACAAACCTTCTCGAGGATCAAAGGGTTCCTCCAGTTCAGGCGGCGGTGGGGCGAAACCTGGCGGCAAGGCGACACGACCGGCTTCGCTGAATGGTTCGGGCCCCGACGCCGGCGATTCTTCCGGCGATGCTGACGTCCCCCTTGAGCTGCCATCCGATTACGTTCCTGGCAAGTTGCCCGACGGTGGCGACGGCAGCGGCGGCAGCGGCGACGGCAGTTTGCAACTCAAGTCGTTGCCACGCGATCCCAACGCAGTGCCGGGAAAAGGTTCCGGTGGAATCGGTGGCGACTCCGTTCCACTTGCTGGCGGAGCTTCCATAGGAAAATCGAAATCGGGTTCACCATCGCCGGGTTCTGCCGCCGCCGGGGCCGTCGCCGACTCAGGGCAACCCGCTTCTGGATCAGTAACCGGGTCTGCCGACAGCGGCTCGGCGTCAGCCGATGCCGCGTCTGGCGCCATGTCGCCCGACGGCTCTTCACTGGGAAAAGTGCAAATGGGAGGCCCTGGTGGCAGCCTTCGCCTGGGAAGCGCCCCCCGGCAAAAGCCCGATGAAAAAGATGAAGATCCGAATGCGGGGCCGCGAGTCGCGCAGGACGATGGCGCCCAGAACGGCCCTAGAATGCGAGCGCGGGGCCCTCGGCTGTGGGGTACAGCCGGTCCTAAAGCCAGCATTGGACTCGAACGAAAGCTCGAAGTTCGCGTCCTTGCCGACCGTATTCTGATCGGCTCGAAAGATAATGTTGTGCGAGTCGGAAACGGTGAAACGACCGACGTCATGATTAAGCATGTAGTGGCGGGCATCGAGCAGACGGCCGAGAATTGGGGCACGCCTCCCTCGAGCTACTTCTGGTTGCCGACTGTCCGCTTTGTCATCTATCCGGGGGGTAATCAATACTACGAGCGGCTCCACGGGCCACTCGAAAGCGAATGGGGCGTCCCCTCCACGATGGAGTATGCGCCGGAAAAGAAACCCGCGTCGAAGAAGACCGCCACGGGAGGCCGCCCATGAGCCGCCGCGCGCGAGAAGAGCCCCCTTTCGGCTCAGACTCGTTCCTCGATGTCCTGGCGAATATCGTTGGGATTTTGATCATTCTCATCGTGGCTGCCGCCGCCCGGATGGGGCGTGCTCCCGTTCCTGCGGGTTCGTCGCAGAATGCGCCGGAACCAGCGGTTGCGACAAGCACCACGCTGC
>JAYTRB010000137.1:0-2997 GCA_043746425.1 Planctomycetia bacterium | reverse complement strand
GCCGGCAGTTTCGCCCTCATTGGAGGAGGATTGGATGGCAACCGCCGTCGGCCGCGCGCGAGTGAGCGACCTTGCGCGCGTGAGTGCTCTGGCTGCGAGGCATCCGTGGCCAGCGGTCAAGCCGGACGTTCCGGCGGCGCCGCAGCGCAACTGGCTCTTCCAGGGATCGCGCGACATGTTATGGCGCTCGTTACCCCCTGGTGCAGGCGTGATCGTGGAGGTCGGCTCGTGGACGGGCCGCACGACGCGCTTCCTGGCAGACCTGGCGCCGCAGGCCACCGTCATCGCCATCGATCACTGGGAGGGAAGCGTCGAGCACATGCAAGATCCCGAGTTGGCCGAGTTCTTACCACGGTTGTTTGAAACATTTCTGGCAGAGTGCTGGGAGTACCGCGACCGGGTCGTGCCATTGCGGGCGCGAAGCGTCGAGGGACTGCAGTGTGTTGCTGCAGCAGCGATACACCCCGACCTGGTGTACATTGACGCCGATCATCAGTATGAAAGCGTCGTGGCCGACCTGACGACGACACTCGAATTGTTTCCTGAAACGACGATCGTCGGCGACGACTGGGATTGGGCCGATGTGCGGCGCGCTGTCGAGACGGTGACGCGGCAACAGAATCTTCGCATCGAAACCGTCGGCAATGCATGGAGAATTCTACGCTGAAGATACTGAAAGCGGAGTGAGCCGGGTGGCTCAAACAAAGGGTTGATGAAAACCATGACCGTTTGAAATCAATTTCGCCTTGCCGTCAACGTCGCCTTGCCGTCAATTTCGCCGCCCGGCAGGCGGAAACCGAACTGCAATTCAATAGGAAGCGCACCATGAAATCGCTGATTCGATGTCTGCTGGCATGCTTGGCTGTCATGGCCTTTTTCCGAACGGCGCTTGTGGCGGCGCCGACCGACGATGTGTATCGCCTTGGTCCCGATTCCGAGGCACAGCCGGGCGTCCCGCAGGGTAAAATCGTGGGACCATTGACGCTGACCAGTGAGGTCTATCCCGAGAGCACCCGCCACTATTGGGTATACATTCCGGCACAGTACGAGTCGGCCAAGCCAGCGAGCCTGATGATTTTTCAAGACGGACACGCCTTCTTGAATCCCAAGGGCGACTATCGCATTCCGTTCGTGTTCGACAACCTGATCTATCGCCGCGAGATGCCGGTGACAATCGGCGTCTTCATCAACCCCGGCCATCGGGCCGATCAGAAAGAGGCTTCGGGCAATGACTGGGGAGACGGCACGACGAATCGGCGGATCGAATACAACGCCCTCAACGACACCTATTCGCGATTGATCATCGACGAACTGCTGCCAGCGCTTGCCAAAGACTACAACATCTCGTCGGACCCGAATGACCGGGCGATTGGGGGCGCGAGCTCGGGAGCAATTTGCGCCTTCACCGTCGCCTGGGAACGCCCCGACCAGTTCCGCAAAGTGATCAGTACGATTGGCAGCTTCACCAACATCATGGGAGGCCACGCTTATCCCGATCTGATTCGCCAGAGCGATTCCAAACCGATCCGCATCTTTCTGCAAGATGGCGTCAACGATAATCGAGGCCGCCGCCGCAATGGCGAGTACGACCCTAAGTGGGATTGGCACACACAGAACAGAAAGATGGTCGAAGCCTTGACCCAAAAAAAGTACGATTTCACGTTTACCTGGGGAATCGGCACGCATTCCAACAAGCAGGGAGGGGCCATTATGCCAGAAATGCTCCGCTGGCTGTGGCGCGACTATCCGCGCCCCGACGACCCAAACGATGACGGCCAGCGAACGCTGTTCATTCCCGGTGGTGCCGTGGCGGCAGAGGCGAAGCCCGACAAGTAGCGCATGTGACTCGTATAGAGTATGCAAACCCAAGGCGTATCGCGCGTGTAACCCTTACGCGGGCCGGTCTGTCGGAGGCTGTCGTTCAGGAGGGACAGGCGAAGGTTCTTTCGGCTCAGAAGCATGGCCGTTCAAGCCGCCGTCGGCAACCTGCGCGGTCGCGGCCGGCGGCGACACGCCGCTGGCCTTCCGCCGCGTGACCGCCAACCAGGCGGCCTGCAACGGCGGGCCGAACGCGAAAATACAAAAGATCATGGGGACGGCCAATTCGCGCACCAGAAACACGGTAGCAACCCCGATGACCAACTGCAAAATGTGCTGGTAACTGCGCCGCCCTCGGAACCACTGGTTGAAGACGTGCGAATACCGCAGGCGCGAAACCATGAGGCAGGCGCAAGCCAGGGCCACGATCGGTACCAGAAATTCAAGACCCGGTTGCAGATACGACGCCACGAGGTGCGTCACCCGATACCACTGCGAAGTGTCTTCGCCGAGGTCGTGAGCCCTTTCCAGGATTTCAGGATAGGCGATCATGAACGAAGCGACGGTTCCGGCGGCGGCCGGAGAAGGAAGCCCGCTGAAGTATTCATGGGTGTCTTCGTCGTCAGTTTCAACGTTGAATCGTGCCAGCCGCAGAATCGCACAGACGACGAACAGCACGGCAATGGCCCATAACAGCCGTGCAAAAAACATCGGCATCGCTGGATGAGCGTCGGCCGAGAATTTGACGAGAATGACCGCCGGCGCCACTCCGAAACTGATGGCATCGCACAGGCTGTCGAGCTCGGCGCCGAATTGACTGGTCTGTTTCGCCCACCGCGCGGCCCGGCCGTCGAGCATGTCGAACACCATCGCCAGAAAGATCAGGAGGGCGGCAATCAGCAGGCACTCAGTGTTGGTGCGGCCCCACCCCATACGCTCGGTAAGCCCGACCTTGGCGGCAAAAGTAATCGCGCCGAAGCCGCAAACGGCATTGCCCAGCGTGAGCATCGTCGGCAGAACGGCAAACATCTTTTGACGCCGGGGTATCCGAAAGCGTTTCATGTTGGCACGATTGCTCGATGGAAGTGACTTGACGATCGATGACTGTGTGACGAAAGCACCCGACTGCGCCGTCTGGCTAAAGCGGACCGGGCGGCAACGGGGGATTATGTTCATAGC
>JAYTRB010000136.1:0-8931 GCA_043746425.1 Planctomycetia bacterium | reverse complement strand
GGGCGCGTCGCGCTTTCTGTGGGGCTTTCGAGCGTCTTGTTCGGCATGATGCACATGATTCCCGAGCAAGTTTTTCACGCATCATTGCTGGGTCTGGTTTTGGGAACGCTCGCCCTGCGCAGCAACAGTCTCTTGCCCTGCATCGTGTTTCACTTCATCAGCAATTCCCTGTCGGTGATCCACGGAAGGTTCGGGGCCGACTTCTACAATCGGGCTCCCATCAAGACGGTCTTCGTGCTGGAAGAGAATACGCTACGTTACAGCTGGCTGACGCTGGCAATCTGCGTCGCCATTGCCGCACCGCTGCTCGTCTGGCTATTTCGCTCGCGGCCTTCTGACGCGTCAGTTCCTGGTTCCATCGATCGCTCTGAACCCCATCCCGGCCCACTGCCGCTCGCCCCTCTCCCCGCGGCGAATCACGCCATCGCCAGCCCGCGGCAATGACGGGGCGCTGCGCCTCGCGTTCTGCCCATCGAAGCAGCCGAGGTAAAAGCCAGCATGAACGGCAAGTACAAGAACCTCCTTCGAATCGTCGAAGCCGAGGGCGATCGTACCAGCCACGGGTCAGTGGACGACTATGGCTTCTGGCAAGGAACCAGTTATGCCGGGCAGAATAACCTGCCCCAGGGCTTCTGGGTGTATGTCTTTCCCAACTGGTACATCTGGGGCGACTCGACAAATCACGATCGTCGATAATGTCGAAACTCATCGCGGCGCGACGGGCCCTGACGACAAGTCGGCGCCACCCGATGATTCGTTCTCATGTCGCTTTTTGAAAGTTACCAATCGATGTTCGGTGCGTTCTTCTGTCGATTGAGGCAGCAGTTCTTAAACATTTTTCCGCTGCCGCACGGGCAGGGCTCATTGCGCCCCACCTTCGGATCGGCACGCACGACGGGCCTTGAAATCTTTTCCTCGACCTCCTCCGGAGGATCAAGGAGATTATCGAAATCCTCGACTTCGGCTTCCTCCTCATCGACGTCCTCGTCTTCGTCGAGGTTCTCGATGTCTTCATTCAAGATGCCGTCATCCAGTCGATCTTCGTCACAAACGTCAAACGAACAGTAATTTTGTTCGAATTCATCAAACTCGGCATCCCAGTCATCGGGAAGCTGGCCCTCTTCGTTCAAACGTCCTTCAAGTTCCTGCCGCTGCCGCGCGAGCGATTCTTTGGCCCGTTCGCGCCACGGATCAGATTCGGGAATGGGAACATTCATTGACTTCGTCAGGGCCACCAGTCGGCGAATGATTGCGTCTTCCTGATCTTCGCACTTTCCTTTAAGAATCAGTTTCCGAACCGGCTCGATCACGTCTGTATCAAACTGGTAAAGCAGCCCATTCGCCAGAAAGGTCTGCAAGGTGTTGTCGGTCTCGCGCGACATCAGCGCAAGTCCGGTCTTGACCGCAAATTCCCCGTGAATGCCATGGAAAACCTGACAGGCGACCGACCGAAAATCCCACGATTCCCGAGGAAACCAGGCCGCGATCTCGCGAATGACGTCGTCGGTACCGATACGAATCAAAGCCTCAACACAGCGGTAGCAGTACCATTGGCCGTCTTCGGCGACGTCTTCAGACAAATGGTCGACCAGCGGCGCAATCGCTCCTCCCAGACGCAGCCGTCCAGCCAGAAACATCGCGGCGGCCTGCATCCAATATTCGGGATCTTCATCACATTCGGCCATCGGACGAGCCAGAATCTCAAGCACCCGTTCGGCGAATTGAGGCCCGTCTCGCAAGATGACCTCGGCGAATCGATAAAAATCATCATCCGAAAAATCGATGAGATCAAAGTCCTCGGCACTTTCCTTACAAAACCGCTCCAGTTCCTGCCAGCCTGTCTGGGGATCCATGAACGTCATGGGCAAACGCTTCTCGATTTTTTCGCAGCATTCGAGATCGAGCGAGGGCAGATCGCGCAGACAGCCTTCATAGGGAAGCAGCAACGCCGCGTCTGCCGCGCTCAATTGCCACGACAGAAACCGCAACCAGCATTTCCAGAGCGGGTCGCGATCGGTTGCGATATTCGGCCCTTCGAGTTGCTGCACCAGCCAGCGCACTGTTTCTGTGGTTTGCTCGAAGGGCCGGTCAAAGGTGTAGGGCGAGCACGCCTCGGTCCAGCCGAAGGTTTCTACGGCCTCGATCATGAGCGGCATGACGGCCGAATCGGTGCTGAATGACTCGCGGAAACGTCCGAGCGCCAAATTCCTGACTTCCCAGTCCGGATTCAGAATCATCGGTCTGATCTGATTCATCAATAGCCGCATGAGAATTTTCTCCTCTTTCGGCGGTCGAGATTGACGAGAACCCCGCGTTGATCGCTTGATTCTACCCGTTTCTTTCCCCGTCCGGTAGAATCTCAGCAGATTGTGTCCTTTACCATTGCCCCCTGACAGACTGATTCATTTTCTGATGTTCGATAAAGTTTCTACCGACGCCGGATTCATCCGCGGCGAACACGAAGTTCTCGCCTTCTGGAAATCAGCCCGCATTTTCGAAAAACTCCGCCGGCAGAACCGCGGGAAACCCCACTGGAGCTTTATTGACGGCCCCATCACCGCCAATAATCCGATGGGGGTGCATCACGCCTGGGGGCGCTCGTATAAAGACGCCTTTCAGCGTTATTTTGCCATGACGGGGCACGAATTGCGCTACCAGAACGGTTTCGACTGCCAGGGTTTGTGGGTCGAAGTCGAGGTCGAAAAAGAGCTCGGCCTGGGGACGAAAAACGCCATCGTGGCCCACGGGATGGAGCGGTTCATCGAGGCCTGCAAACGCCGCGTTCTTACCTTTGCCGCCCGCCAGACCGAGCAATCGGTGCGGCTGGGGTACTGGATGGACTGGGACGACCCGGCAGTACTGCGCACACTCGCCGCCGCCATCGATAAACCCGAACAGGTGGCCGTCACCGTCGCCAGCGGAAAAGAAGTCGTCGCTCCGGCCGAAGAAATCGTGTCGCGGCTCGGTAGTCCCGAATATGGTGGAAGTTACTTTACATTCTCGACCGAGAACAATGAAACGATCTGGACGTTTCTCAAGAAATGTCACGAGCGCGGCAAAATCTATCGCGGCCACGACGTCATGCCCTGGTCGGGACGCGGCGGAAGCGCCTATAGCCAGATGGAAGTCGCCGAGGGTCGCAAGCTCACCACGCACAAATCGGCTTTCGTGCGTTTCCCGCTTAAAGGCCGCGAAGATGAGTATTTACTCGTCTGGACGACAACTCCCTGGACTCTTACGAGCAACGTTGTCGCCGCCGTCAACGTCCAGCTTGAATACGTGCAACTGAAAACGAAGCGCGACAATGCGACTTATTATTTCGCGAAAGAGAATCTTGAATTCCAGCGACTGGCGAAGGAATTCAAAGAGGGCTTCGGCCGTCCTGAATGGAGCTGGCCGAAAGGAGTCGCCAAGCTCAAATCAATCTCACAGATCTTCAAAGAACAGGGGGGCTACGAGATCGTCGGGACAGTCAAGGGGGCCGAATTGATCGGCTGGGAGTACGCCGGCCCCTTCGACGAGCTGCCCGCACAACAAGAGCCCGGCGGCCTGCCGGCAAATGTCGAACTGGGTTCGGCGACCGGCATTTCGTGCCATCGGGTCGTCGATGGCGGGCGCGATTCTGAAGGGAAGCCCACCGTTCTGGCGGGCGAAGGCACGGGTATTGTGCATATCGCTCCCGGCTGCGGCGACATCGACCACGTCCTCGGGAAGACACTGGGAATCGTCGCCATCGCCCCGCTGGGAGAAGACGGACGGTTTCAGAACGGCTTCGGCCCCTTCTCGGGAAAAGAAGCGATCGACAAACAGACTGCCGAACTCGTTTTCGAACAACTCCGCCAGAAGAATCTACTGGTGGCCGTGGAAGATTATCCGCACATCTACCCGCACTGCTGGCGGACGGGCGACGAACTCGTCTTCCGGTTGGTGGATGAATGGTTCATCAATATGGACTGGCGGGAAGAAATCATGGCGGTGGTCAAGCAGATTGACTGGCTCCCCGAAAGTATCGACGGCCAGGCGCGCGAGCTCGAATGGCTTGCCAATATGCGTGACTGGATGATCTCGAAGAAACGCTTCTGGGGCCTGGCGCTCCCCATCTGGGTCGATGATGAAACTGGTGAATTCGAGGTGATCGGGTCGCTGGCCGAACTCAAAGAGCGCGCGGTTGAAGGCTGGAATGAATTCGTCGGCCACACGCCCCATCGCCCGTGGATCGACAAGGTGAAGCTTCGCAATCCGAAAACCGGCAACTTGATGTCGCGCGTGCCTGACGTGGGAAACCCCTGGCTCGATGCGGGCATCGTCCCCTTTTCAACGTTGCAGTATCTGCAAAAACTTAATGAGACTGGCGGGCGGTGGCACGAGTGGTACCCGGCCAATTTAGTTCTCGAATGCTTTCCTGGTCAGTTTCGAAACTGGTTCTATTCGATGCTGACCATGGCAACGATGCTCGACAACTCGCCGCCGTTTCGCACGCTGTTTGGGCATCGGCTAGTCATGAACGAAGATGGCAAACCCATGCACAAATCCGACGGCACTGCGATCTGGTTCGAAGAGGCCGCCGAACAGATCGGGGTCGACACGATGCGCTGGATGTACCTGGCGCAAAACCCTGCCGTCGACCTGCGATTCGGCATGCGACATTCCGACAAACCCGTGACGCTGCAAACCCCTGACGGACTCATCTCTCAGACCGCCGAAGGAGCCGCGACATGTGAAGTGGTGAGCCGGCCTGCCGATGAAATCCGCCGGCAGCTTCTCATTCCGCTGTGGAACACCTACGCCTTCTTCGTGAACTATGCCCGGCTCGACGACTTCGACCCGTCGGCTTCGGCAATCCCCGTGTCTGAGCGACCAGAAATCGACCGCTGGATCCTGTCGAACCTGCAAGGCCTGATCGAAACGTCGCATCGTGAAATGCAAAACTACAATACGTCGGGGTTTTTGCGCGAGGCGGCGACGTTTATCGACGATCTGTCGAATTGGTACGTTCGCCGAAACCGCCGTCGGTTCTGGCGCTCGCGAACGACCGGCGACCACGACAAACTGGCGGCCTATCAGACGCTCTATGAAGTGCTCGTCACCCTCACAAAGCTCCTGGCGCCTGTCATTCCCTTCCTCACAGAACGGATGTACCAGAACCTGGTTCATGCGGCAGATTCTCCTGAGAGCGTCCATTTGTGTTCATATCCGGTGGCCGACCCGGCTATGCGCGATCCGCAGCTTAGCGAACGGATGGGACTTGCCCAGCTGGTCGTCAATCTGGGACATGGCCTTCGCGAACAGGCCGCACAACGCGTCCGGCAACCTTTGCCAGAATTGCGGTTCGCCTGTGCCTCAACAGCACAGCAGACTGCAATCGTGCATTTGGCCGACGTGATTCAAGAAGAGTTGAACGTCAAGAAGATCACTCCTTGCGAGAATCTCGACGATCTGGTGCATTACAACTTTAAGCCCAACCTGAAAACGCTGGGGCCCAAGTTCGGCAAGGGACTGGCGGCGATTGGCAAGGCCCTTCCCACGATCGACGCGAAGGTTCTCACGCCACTTCGCCGCGGCGAAGCGATAACGCTCTCGCTCGATGGCGTCGATTACCGGCTGGCGCCTGAAGACGTGCTCATCAGCACACAACAAGCCGCCGACTGGGTAGCGGCCGACGAGCGCGGTGTGCAAATAGCGCTGTCGCTGGTCATTACACCTGAACTGAAGCGCGAAGGGATGGCGCGAGATTTCGTTCGGCAGGTGCAACAGTTGCGTAAGGACTCCGATCTGGAGATCGAAGACCGCATTCGGGTCTTTTACGCCGCAGATGACGCTGACGCGATTGCCGCCATTGCAGAATGGACTGCCTATATTCGTTCTGAAACGCTGGCCGATTCACTCACCCGCGAGCCCAGTCCGCCGTCGGGGGTAAAAGAAGCCCTGATCGGCGAAATGCAGGCGCCGATTTGGATTGAGAAGGTCACCAAATGACGCAGGTCGTGTGGCCGATCGATATTCAGAACGGTTGCAACACACCGGGCGCGCACGCGCTCGACGTACCGTCGGCAGGGGGTGCGTCGAATACGGTTCGTCAACGCGGGCAGGCCGACCTTCGCGCGCTGTTGCGCCTCTGGTTTGCGGTTTCGCTGCTCGTCGTCTGCTTCCCGATTCTCACTGCCGCCCAACCGCCTCCCGCAATCGCGCGCATCGACCCAGAGGGCATCAAAGGCACGCTCGTTCTGTGCGGCGGAGGCCAGATTCCCGATACAGTCCGCAAAAGATTCGTCGAACTGGCCGGAGGAAAATCGGCACGGCTCGTCATCATTCCCACAGCCAGCGGCGACGATTCTGTTATCGAAGACGGCGAAGAGGTCGAAAAAATCTGGAGTGCTCATGATGTGGCCTCGATTGCGATCGTGCATACCCGCTCCAGGGCAGAGGCCAACGACCCGAAATTCGTGGAACCGATTCAGCAGGCAACCGGCGTCTGGATCACCGGTGGCCGACAGTCTCAAATCGCTGCCGCCTATTCGGGAACGCGCGTCGAGCGCGAATTGGTGGCTCTGCTCGATCGCGGCGGGGTCGTGGGTGGAACATCAGCCGGAGCGGCATGCCAGTCGCGAGTGATGATCGTTCGCGGCCGCGTGCATGAGACCCCCGGCCTGGGATTGATACCCGGGGCAATCGTCGACCAGCATTTTCTCGCTCGCGACCGGAAGTCGCGACTCTTCGAAGCACTTGAAAAGCACCCTGGGCTGTTGGGGCTGGGAATCGACGAAGGCACGGCACTCATCGTGCAAGGACGAACCTTACACTGTCTGGGAGACTCGACTGTCACCATCTGTCTGGCAGCGACGAGTGGGTGCGAGGCCCAGACCGTTGTTCTCAAATCGGGCGAAGTGACAGACTGGACAATGTTTCGCCGGGCCGCCCGCGATCGGACGCTTCCCCCCTTCCCTCCCGAAAGAACGCGCGAGTCTGAGGTGCCCGATGGAGCGCTGCTGATTGTCGGGGGAGGGAGAATGCCGCCCGAGCTGACGCAAGCCTTCATCGAATTGGCGGGGGGGCCCGAGGCACGTATTATCGTTCTGCCCGCCGCCACGCCTGAGCCACAGCTTGAACAATCGCACGCTGGCGACTTTCTGCTTCGAGCCGGCGCGAAAAACGTTAAAGTGGTTACACAGTCTCAACACGACATAGGCGATTCGGCAGAGTTTCTCGACCTGCTCAAAGAGGCCCGCGGAGTCTGGTTCGGCGGCGGTCGCCAATGGCGATTCGTCGATGCCTACGAGGGAACTCGCGCGCTCGATGCCTTTCACGATCTCCTCCGCCGCGGTGGAGTGATCGGCGGGAGCTCGGCCGGGGCCACAATTCAGGGAGACTTTCTCGTCCGCGGCAGCCCGCTCGGAAACGATGAAATGATGGCCCCCGGTTACGAGCGCGGTTTTGCGTTCCTTCCCGGAACGGCCATCGACCAGCATTTCACCCAACGCAACCGGTTTGATGATCTGGCCAAAGTCGTCGCCATTCACCCGCAATTGCTTGGCATCGGCCTCGATGAGTCGACGGCCATCGTCGTCCGCGGACACATTGCTCAAGTCATGGGCGAGCACAATGTGCATTTTTTCGATCGCTCATTGCCCCTCGCCGAGGGACAGACAGGCCATACCTCGGTCGCCTCGGGCGGTAAATACGACTTGAAGACCCGCAGGCCGATTGTCAAATAACAATTGTCGCACGACGCAAGACGCCAAAAATCGGAACTCGGGATGATTATAATCCAGCATGTTGGGCTGCTTCGTCGACCGACTTTTTCTCGAAGATTCCTCTTGGTTTCCCCGCGCGAATCCGCCTTACACTCGCGTACACCCGGCATAGGTGATTCCCCGATACGCGAATCAGCCACCACCCCTACCATAAGACTGTATAATACGTGTTGCCGTTTAAACGACCCTCAATTGTAAACCGAGCTCAAACGCGAACTTGAAGGAGAATGTCATGGGCATGCGAAGAAATGGAATCATTCCGGTAACGGTGACCGGCGGCGTACTGGCACTGCTCGTGCTCGTCAGAACTGGCTTCGCTGTCGACATTATCGATGACCCGGCGCAGATTGACGATCGCGCGGCCCAAGTCGTGCAGACATCTAATTCACTGTGCTGGGAAATTCACCGTTTTCACCAGCAGCAGCCGGATTACCGTCAAACCTATCGGACGGCCAAAGAAATCTGGACTCGCGCCGGCGAACTGCGCGAGGCTTTGCGGGCCGGTCCTGTGGAAACCGAGGTTCTTGCCCAGCAGTTAACTCAGATGAACGACAACTTCACCCAACTTGAGAAAAGTCTATCGAAATGGGGTGATGGCGATCGTTCACTAGTGCCGCTCAATGGCGGGCGGAGGCCCGTAACGGTGGTCAACCCCGGGGTCGCCGTTGACATTCCGTTCGTCGGAGTGCGCGTCGGTGGTCCCCGCTATGTCGTCACTGAAGAAGGGTCGCCGGCGCTTGAACGCCGACGCCTGCATCCCAATTCACGCGGCAGCAAACGCAGTCTGGAGCGGGAACTTGAGGCTTTGAAAGTTGCCTTGAGCTATCTTCTGGAAGATGCTGGCCTGACGAATGAACAAATCGCACCGGCGCAGGGCGCTCCGGCAGCCAACGCTCCGGTTCCCAGCCCCCCCGAGCCGGCCGGTCCAGACCTGAATCAACCGGTGAAAATAGGACCGAAATCGACAGTGACACCCAATGGCTCTTCGGCCAAAAAGTAACGACCTGCTGATTTCCGGAACTGAATCGCGGGTGGTCAATGTTGCTTGAGTGGCGGCTGGGGTCCATGGGGCTTTCGCCGTTGCGACGTCCGCACATTGGCGCGTGCATTCGCTGGTCGATTGAGGTTCTGACCACAATCGACCAGCGCCGGCCTTGGCGATGCGGCTTTCCACCTCCGG
>JAYTRB010000135.1:0-11672 GCA_043746425.1 Planctomycetia bacterium | reverse complement strand
GGCACACCCGACTTGACGGCCGCCCCATGACTGGCCAGCGGCCCCTGCGACAAGATGTACGTCCCGGCCACGACCAAGGCACCAATCCCAGCGGCGGTCAACTGACGGGCCAGCCGCCCCTGATTCCGTTTATAAAGACTGACAGCGACCAGCTCGCTCAAGAACGATCCGTTTTCGGGCTTTGCCATCTCGCAAGCAACCTGCATGAAAAAGAAACGACTGCACTCGCGAGACTGCCCGCGTGATTGACAACGACAAGACTTCAAACTCGACAGCAATTCCTGGAACTCAGCATCCGCGACTAACCGATCGAAACAACACGGCCTTAAAAAATACACACGGGCGGAGGGACTCGAACCCCCAACCGTCGGATTTGGAATCCGATGCTCTGCCATTGAGCTACGCCCGTAACAAGAGCACGCGAATCCAGAAGAGCCGCCCCACCTGACAACTCCATCGCCTCCCGGAAATCGCCTCGCAACAACGACGGCCCCAAGGTCTCAAGGCCAGACCAAACAGGGCAGCGCATCGCTACTTCTTGCGCGACTCTTTGTGAACGGTATGACGACGGAGCTTCTTGCAATATTTTTTGAGCTCGAGTCGCTCGGTTCCTCGCGTCTCCTTCGGCGTGCGGTAATTCCGCTGTCCTGATTCGCCACATTCCAACCAGACGTATTCACGTACCATATCACGACCTCAGGCAAAAAACCAGCCTCCCGACCCTTCGACAAAGGGATCGGGAGGGGCAATTTCTGTTCCTGGCGAAATCCTTAATCGGGAAATTCCTACTCCACAATCCCCTACTCCACAATTTTGGTCACGACACCCGAACCGACCGTCTTGCCCCCTTCGCGGATGGCAAACCGGCTGCCCTCGTGCATGGCGATCGGCTGCTGCAATTCGACTTCAAGCGCCACGTTATCGCCAGGCATGCACATTTCTGCGCCGCCCATCAATTTCGTTGTCCCCGTGACGTCGGTCGTCCGAAAATAGAACTGCGGACGATAGCCACTGAAGAAGGGCGTATGCCGACCCCCTTCTTCTTTGCTCAGCACGTAAACTTCGGCATGAAACTTCATGTGCGGCTTGATGGCGCCCGGCTTGGCCAAGACCTGCCCGCGTTCGATATCTTCACGCTCGATACCCCGCAGCAGCAGACCCACGTTGTCGCCGGCCTGACCTTCGTCAAGCGTCTTGTTGAACATTTCAACGCCGGTGCAGACCGTTTCTCGCGTGGGACGCAAACCCACGACCTCGAGCTTGTCGCCCACGTGAACAATTCCCTGCTCGATGCGCCCGGTCGCTACGGTACCGCGGCCTTTAATCGAGAACACATCCTCGACGGCCATGATCATCGGCTTGTCGATCGTACGAACCGGATCAGGAATGTACTTGTCGAGCGTGACGAGGAGATCCCAGATGCACTTGGCGGCTTTTTCATCTTTGCCGCGTCCCTCGAGCGCCGCCTTGGCATTGCCGCGCGTAATGGGCACGTCGTCGCCAGGAAACCCGTATTTATTCAACAGGTCGCGAACTTCCATTTCGACCAGTTCGAGCAATTCCTCATCGTCGACGAGATCGCACTTATTGAGAAATACGACCAAGGCGGGCACGTCGACCTGACGGGCCAGAAGAATGTGCTCGCGAGTCTGCGGCATGGGGCCGTCGGCGGCCGAAACCACAAGAATCGCGCCGTCCATCTGGGCAGCGCCGGTAATCATGTTCTTGATATAGTCGGCGTGGCCCGGGCAATCGATGTGGGCGTAATGCCGTTTTTCTGATTCGTATTCGACGTGACTGACCGCGATTGTGACGGTCTTGGTTTCGTCGCGAACCGTTCCTCCCTTAGCGATATCAGCATAACTCTTGAATTTGGCCATGCCCCTGGCCTCTTGCGTCGCCAGGATTGCCGCCGTGAGGGTGGTCTTGCCGTGGTCAATATGACCGATGGTGCCCACATTAACGTGAGGCTTTGTGCGAGCGAAGACTTCCTTAGCCATCGTGTCTCCCTGAAATTAAACCTGAAATTAAAAACGTGTGGAATATTGCCGGTCGTACCCCGGCAAATGGCGCCAAAAGCTGCTGATGGGACTTGAACCCATGACCTCGTCCTTACCAAGGACGCGCTCTACCAGCTGAGCTACAGCAGCAAAATGGACTGAACGCCGCCCTCAACTGCTTAAGCCCACCTGACCGAGCATCGCGCAGCCAGAGGAAGCCCAGCAGGATAATCTCCCTCTGCTGAAGTTACCAGCGTATCGACCCCGAACTGCGCTAAAAATTCCTAAAAAAACGACTTCCGCCGAGAGCGGGCGATGGGAATCGAACCCACGTGGCCAGCTTGGAAGGCTGGAACTCTACCATTGAGCTACGCCCGCAACTGTCTGACTGCCGGCTTTTATTCGCCAAACGCAGCTTTTTGCCGAGAAAAAATCACAACTGCCGATTTCGCTTCGCAACTAAAATTCAAAAAATTGGGGGAAGCAGGATTCGAACCTGCGAAGGCTGAGCCACCAGATTTACAGTCTGGCCCATTTGACCACTCTGGAATTCCCCCCGGTATAACGCCCCGGCGAGGCCAAATGCACCGGAACGTACCACGGAACTTCATTTCACGTCAGCAGGGGGGCACATGACTCGTATCGGCACCGACCGTGTCCCGTGGAGCTAGCGGAGGGATTCGAACCCACAACCCCCGGTTTACAAAACCGGAGCTCTGCCGTTGAGCTACGCTAGCCAGCCTCCTACCCACCGAAGTCGGTTACTATAGCAGGCCTGAATCGTGTTGCAAGTCAAGAAATGGAATCGATCCGTATCTTTTGGACACGACACGTCACGCCAAGGTTCCCGCGACCGCGACTTAATCCCGCCATTCTCGTCCTCGATATGTCCCAAAAACAGCCCATCCTTCCTCTTATTTTCCAGATTCAAGCGACGATTTTCCGAAAAACCGACCGGCTCGACGCCCTGCCGGCTTCACAGACGATTCAGACATACATTTTCGTTTTGCGCTCGGAAAACGAGGCTTGCCCGGTCCCGGCGTCTTTCCCCAAATCGGGGAGCATGTCACGCAGCCACCTGACAAATCAAGTTGCCATAGAAATCAACCTCGCTCCATAGATATCAAACTCGCTCCATAGATATCAAACTCACGCCATAGATATCAGCGCCCACGTCACTGATATCTATGAGAAACCCTCGAGAATTGATCCATAGTTATCAGAACGCTCCATAGAAATCATCATCTCCGTATCAAATTCGTATTTCCTGGTTTTAATTTTAATTTGGGTGATTTGAGATGTTCAGGTGGCCTGAAAGGTGACGAGCGACTGAATCGTGCGGCTGCTCGAGCCGCCTGAGTGGCAGGGCGGGGCTGCACTCATTTCGGCACTTGTAAACGATGCATTGGACTGATGCTCCTTACCGGATCCAGGACGGCCACTCCATTAAAGCCTTACCGATCGTTGATACTTTTTTTGCTGTGGTTCAAAATCGCCTATCCGCGATCAAGGCCTCTGGTCACGTCGCGCCGTCAAAACGAGTCGGCGATCTCAGCCAAACGGTCGGCCTCGGCTTGATCCAAGCGCCGGCGAAACACAGTTTCAGCGCGGTCGTCCCGCAACCCGCCTCTCAGGCATTTGAGCCAATCGCGTATCCAGCAATCCCATGAAGGACTTGATTTCGGACCACATTTTCCTTGTCCAGCTAAAGCGGCAGTATCAACAGGGATTTCCATCGTTGCGGAGAGCGCAGTGACTATTTCGCCAACGTTTTGCCGGCGAAGACGATTTACGCCGGTTCCTTTTCTGGCTTTTTTAGCCGGCCGCTTTACGCCTTGTCTTCAAATGAATTGTACTCACCGCAACAGACGCTGTTCAGAGATCTCTTTTCCAGATTTGGAAAAAACCTGCAGAAATAAGAAAGAGCCGCGAGAACACGTTCTGTCGAGCAGTGCATCACGTCGCATTCAAAGGGCACTGCCAGCAACACGCATGGGCGCGGTCCATAGACCTACCTCCTTGCACGGGGTCATGCGGCGTGAAGATCTTTTTCAACTGGCCGCCCGATCACGCGCCGCCTGCCTCACAGTCCCATCAGCCGCCGCCAAGTGTATCAGTCGTCGTCGAATGCCGCGCATGGCCGAGCCGCGTTGTGCATCACGTTTGCAACCCTGGCCGAAACGCCGACGTTACGCAAGGCTGGTGCGCTGGGTCACGCTGGCTCAATGTCGCCGTTAAGCCGTCCCGCATTCTGTTCAGACTCATGTGGTTCTGCGTCGATAGCGGCTTCGACGATCCTGGTCGAGCGGTCGGTGGCCAAGCCTGCGCTCGAGCCAGGCCACCCGGCATCGACACGTTTTGCGAATTCCGATACGATCCGCCCCCATCCTGGGGCTCAGTTTTGGGCACAATTTCAGTCGTTTTCGTTGCCGCGCGATGGCCATGGTTGGTCTTTCTGGCGTTTCCCTGGCTTTTCATTGCCCGTCAGTCATCATTCCCCAAATCAGCTATTTTTCCGCGAATTCGAGTCGGACTTGGAAACGGCGCTCCATCGCGAATTGAAGGAATTCTATTGCGACGACGTTTCGTGCCAGGAAGTGACTGTCGCGGGATACCGCATTGATGCCGTCGTCAACGGCACGCTCATTGAAATTCAGCAGGCGTCCCTCGCGGCCTTGCGAAAGAAGACGCTGGTTCTGCTCGAGAAACACGACCTGATTGTCGTTAAGCCCCTCTCGGCATTCAAAACCATCATTCGCCTGAAACGGCGGAACGGCCCGATCGCCACGCGCCGTACGAGCCCCCAGCATGACACGATTTACCATCTGTTCCATGATCTGGTGCATTTTGTCGATGTTTTCCCGCACCCGCGGCTGACGCTCGAAGTCCTTTTAACAGAGCAGGAAGAGACGCGCATTCCCAAGCCCAGACGCTGGTTTCGAAGCAAGGACTATTCGGTCGCAGAGCGCCGGCTGATTGCGATCCGCACCCGGCATTCGCTTCGGACCCGAGAGGATCTCGCCCGACTTCTTCCCGACGGACTCGACGAACTCTTCACTACCGAAGATCTCGCGCGCTTCGCAAACATCCCGCGCTGGCTGGCTCAGAAGATGGCCTATTGCCTGCGCCGCACAGGGAGCGTCGTCGTCGCCGGCAAACGCCGCAACGTCATTTTGTATCGCCTGCCCGCGCCTGAGAAAGCTGCTGCTTAAGCTGGGCGGCGTTCCGTTTGGTTAAAATCGGCGCTCAACAGGGTGACGACCAGCCCGTTTGTCGCGGCGCTGCCTGGAATTTAAGCCAGGTCGATCGGGGCACTTTATCCCATTTTAAATCGGCAAGGCTGGCCAAGTGGTTTATTCGCGCCAGGAATTGGCGGGTTCGCCGCGCAGACTTGAAGGGATTGAGGTAAAATGTCATTACGGCGGCTGAGTGCCGCATACACTGATTTCTGAAGCACACCCTTTTCTGAAGCACACCGGGCACGAGATCGAAAGATGACGAGGCGCAAGGCACAGACGAGAAACCACACGACAGGCAATCGCTCGGGCTTTACTCTGATCGAGCTTCTGGTCGTCATCGCCATCATTGCGATCCTGGTGTCGATCATTTTGCCGGCAGTTCAGCAGGCCCGCGCGGCGGCCCGCCGCACGCAATCGAAAAACAATCTGAAGCAGATTGGCCTGGCGATGCACAATCATCATGGCACATACGGTTATTTCCCGGGAAACGGGGGAGGCCCGTGGACCGGTATGCAGGATTACCAGACGAATTATCAACCCAAGCTCACCACTCCGTTTGTCTATACGACGGGTTGGGGCAGCTCAGACCAGAGTCTGAATGCGGGTTGGCCTTGGTCGTATGGTGACCCCACCAAGGGAGGCAAATTGCAACCGGGCTCGTATGCCTTTGCCCTCTTGCCGTTTCTGGAGCAGCAGAACGTATACAACGCGTCCAAGTTTGACGCGGTGCTGCCTGTATTTGCGATTCCCGGACGGCGTGACGGCGCACCGGTTCCTGTATCACCCACCGATCAAAATCTGCCGAACTGGACGTTCGGGAACGCAAACTTGAATCCCTGGACTCGAACCGATTATGCCGCGAACGATCATGTCATCGTCCCCGGATGGAACGTGGATGGTTGCCAATGCTACGGAAAGGCGCAAAGCGAGGTTGCCATCCGCGATGGCCTCACAAACACAATGATGGTGGGGGAAAAGGCGATTGTTCGGCAATTGATTGCCAATGGCGACTGGGCCTGGGATGAGCCACTCATGCTCGGCGGAACAGGGGGGACGGCTCGCTGCAGCAGTCAGTTGATTTCCGATGACAAGCTGGCGGCAATCTACAACGAGGCGGGCGGCCAGGCAGCCATCAACACGCTGGTGGGGCCCACCGATGAAGTGCAGGACGCCAACGGAAACGGTACAGCGCACCAGCTTCCGTTCCCCGAAAAAGGCCCATTCACCAGGTATCCCCCGTGCCTGGGAGGATCCTGGGGCGGCCCCGATCCCTCGGCGGTCTTGTTTCTGATGGGCGATGGCAGCGTCCACTCGATCAACTACAGCATCTCAACCGCCGTCATGGCGGCCATTGTCACTCCCGATCAGGGTGACCCGGCCAACCTCGATTTTTGACGAGAACCGGATTCTCGCCGCGGCGAACTGGCTTGCACCCCAGATTCCTACGATCAACGCCAGCGTGGCCAGCAACGACACGCCTGAGGCGGCCGCCACGACGGGCGTCAGGGCGTATCTGAGGTTCGGCCAGATCACTTTAGGAAGCGTCTGGGCCTCGGGCGTACACAAAAAGATCGCCATGATCAGCTCCTGAAACGAAATAATGAAGGCCAGCAGGCCCCCCAGCGCCATGACGGGCGCAACGAGTGGCAAGATCACGTGACGGAAGGCGCCCCACGGGCCGGCCCCCAGACCGCGTGCGGCCCACACCAGGTCGGGATCAATCGCTTCCAGGGCGACACGCACCAGCAAAAACACGATGGGAACTCCCAGCAGACTGTCGGCGGCTACGAGCGAAAACGGCGTTCCCCACAGGCCATACAGTTTTGCCGCGTGAAGTTCTGCCAGGCCCAGCACGACGCCTGGAACGAACAACGGCCAGAGCGCCAGCCTGGCCGTCAGCCGCCGGCCGGGAAACTGATGTCGCGTCAGCAGCATGGCCAACCCGGTTCCGACAATGACCGAGACCGCCGCCGTCGTGAGTCCGACGAAGAGTGAATTCTTCAACCCGGCCGTCCATTGGGGGCTCGTCCCAAAGAGCCGATACCATTTCCACGACCACTCACGAGTCGGAAACGTCAGAAATGAAGCGGGTGTGAATGACATCCAAAATGCCACGATCGCCGGAATCAACAGCAGCGCGAGCATTCCCCAGCCAGCGACGTGGCCGATCAGTCGGGCGACCGACTGCTTACGATGCGTCATGGTCATGCGGCCTCGCTTGGGTGTCGCGTCTGTTTCACCAGTCGACGCTGAACGATTTCATGTAGGATTGCCAGACCCCCGACCGTTGCCAGCAGCAAAAGCGATTCGACGGCGGCGCGCGGCCCATCCTGATTCTCGAAGGCTTGCCGTTGAATATCGACGGCCAGCGTCAATTCCTGCGGACTGCCGAAAAGGGCCGGCCCGACGTAGGCCCCCAGACCCCAGACCGCAGTCACGGTGCCGGCGGCAACGATTCCGGGCAGTGCCAGCGGAAGCGTTACGCGGCACATGGCTTGAAACGGAGTGGCGCCCAGGCCGCGGGCGGCAGCCCATAAGTCGCCGTCAAGCCGTTCCAGTGTGATCCACAGTATCAGCACGCTGTAAGGAAGAATAAACCACGTCTCAGCCAGCAGAACGCCAAGCCGGTTGTGAATCAGCGGCACGGGCTCGGCGATTATCCGCAGCGTCGTCAGCACCGAGTTAACGGGCCCGCCGTCTCCCAGCAGGAACTTCAGCCCGTATGCGGTAACGAGAAGATTCGACAATTTGGGAATCAGGACGGCGAACAAGGCCAGCACTTTCCAGCGACCGTGCAGGCTCCAGATAAACAGTGCCAGCGCGAATCCCAGCGTCAGGCAGACAAGCGTCAGGACGGCGGCCAACGCCAGCGTGAAACCGAGAATGTCCCACAATAAACGATCGCTCAACAGGCCACCTGAACGGAAGAGACTGACTGTTCTCGAACCGATTGTCGGAGGCCGTTCGCTGAGGCTGACGAGCACCAGCCCTCCGAGAGGGATGAAAAAAAACAGCAGATAAAACATGGCCGCCGGGAGTCCGCAGGCGACTGCCCGCCAATCTGGTCGCAGCTCACGTGCGTCATTCTTGATCGGGGCGGTCATGATGCGGGCGCGGTTGAAAAAAGATGATTGAGGGGCGCGCGGATGATTGTCGCTGCTGCGGCGCCAAGGCCGATGCTCAATGTGGGCGCCGGGCCCAGACGGTCGCGCTGGGCAGATGACAGTTGAACTTGAACCACACATGCGACGCCGATTCGCACCGAAACAAGCGAGTGCGAGCCGGCGAATGTCGATTCGATGATCGTCCCCGTCCAGCGATCGGGCAGAGCGTCAGACTCCAGGCCGATTTGCCAGGCTTCGGGGCGCACGCACAGTACGTCGCCAGAGGCGACTTCGGGCCACTCCAGGCGATGCAGTGTGAGGCCGGACGACGTTTCAACCGTCGCGTCAGTAACGGCGGTGACGGTCAACAGCGTCGCTGGCCCCATGAATCGCGCGACAAACTCGGTTTGTGGTCGCTCGTAAATCTCGCGCGGCAAGCCGACTTGAACGACGCTGCCCGCCTGCATGATTCCGACTCGGTCGGCCAGCGTCATGGCCTCTTCGCGGTCGTGCGTCACGAGAATTGTGGTCAGCCCGGCCTGTCGCTGGATCGTCCGCAGCTCTTCGCGAAGTCGTTCTCGCAATTGACGATCGAGGTTGGCGAAGGGCTCGTCGAGCATCAGCACGCGTGGCTTCGTAACCAGCGCCCGGGCCAGGGCGACCCGCTGTTGCTGTCCCCCCGATAGTTCGCGAGGGCGCCGTTGACGCTCGGCGTGCGACAGGCCGACCCAGTCGAGAACGTCGGCGACGCGCGATCGAATTTCGCCAGCGGGCGTTCTGCGTACGCGCAATCCGAAGGCCACGTTTTCGCTGGCCGAGAGGTGCGGAAAAAGCGCGTAGTTCTGAAACACCATGCCGATCTGCCGCGCTTCGGGGGGCAAGGCCGTGATGTTCTGCCCCGCCAGGAAAATCGCCCCCTCATCGGGGAGCAGATAGCCGGCGATCAGGCGCAAGAGTGTCGATTTTCCACATCCCGACGGGCCAATTAAACAGAGGAATTCACCCTCAGTAAGCGACAATGAAAGGCGGTTGACCGCAAATAGGTCTGATCCAAATCTCTTTACCAACCGATCCAGTTCGAGGATCGCCATCATCATTTGTCGTAACCTTATGAACGATCGGCACGGAGCCAGGAATCGTATCGAAGTGTCTCATGACTGTGTCACGCCGAGTATTAACCGTCGCGTAAAACCGTGCGGTCCCACGTTTCGACAATCGGACCCCAATGTTTGGCATAAACGTCATAGGGATAGTAGGCCAATTCGTCAAACTCGGCAGCCGTTGAGGGGTAGAACATCTTCCATGCCGGAACGTCGGCCGCAATTCGAGCCGCTACCGACTCGATTCCCGTCGCCGAACCACTGCGTGCCAGAAACTCCTGAACTTCCTCACCGAAAATCAGGTTGATGGCGATTTCGGCCAGATCGCGGCGTTTCGATCCCGCGGGGACGAGCCACATCACCTGAACGAACGCGCGGTCGTGAGGCGGCACGACGGCCGTCACGTTGGTTTGTTCGTTGAGCAACCTGAACATTTCTGGACTGTGCATATTTCCGATCCGGCAGTTTTTTTGCATGAGGCTGAGGGCCATGTCGTTCGACGTGGGCCACCAGTATTTCACGCGCTCGCGGTTTTTCCGAGCGAATGCCAGGACGCCGTCGAGATTCGATTCCAATTCGCGGGTTGCCGTTCCCGGGGCGCCTTCGAGCGCGACTTTCATGCACGCAAACGTATAGAGCGACATGTAAAATGAACTGTAAAGTCCCAGGTGCCCGGCGACTTCGGGGCGTGCCAGATCTCCCCAAGACTCGGGCCGAAAGGGAATGACCTCAGGCCGATAGGCCAGCGTCATCACCGAATCAGGAAATGTGATGCCGTATTCTTGCTGGAAGATCCAGTTCTCGAGGACTTTCGGCGTCAGTTGTTTGTGGCTCGGGATTTGGTCGAGGTTGATCTTCTGGAACAGCCCTTCTTTGATGGCGGGGCCGGCCTGCGTTGCATCGCAGATCACCAGGTCGTATGGCGGCTGATCGGGGGGAGATGATTTGATTTTGGCGATCGAATCCCACCAGCCGGGATCGAGGACCATTGTTGCACCGGTCGCGGCCTCAAATCGCGGAACGATGACTTCGCGAAAAACCTGCTCGCAATACCCGGCATACACAAAAACCCGAAGCTGAGCTCCCTTGAATTCGCCGTCCGAGCGGGAGCCTTGATTTGAGGAAAGGTCGCTCGATTGCCCGTCGCATCCGGCAAAGGCCAGCGAGGCTCCCGTCGCCGCGATTCCCCGCAGGAACGCGCGCCGTCCAAGGCTCGTCGGCAACCACATGGTTGTTTGCTTTCACTCGTATGGGGCACATCGCGGCTCGGGCTTGCTCGACACATTCTGCCCGACTGGGAATAATCCCCATTAGTGTAAAGCAGCCGCCGTGCAGGTCAACCTCCCCCACTTCACCACACCGGCCGATGGGTGCAGAGTTGTGGGCCGGTTCTCGGTAGGAACCAAAACGAAGGCTGATCCCGATAATATTTGCCGGCTGAAGGAAAAGGACGATGTTCGATCGCCGGCTGCGAATTTCTAAAGATCGGCTATTGGCGCCTCTCATTCGGTTTCCCCTTGACCGGCTGCACCCCAATGTCTTGACGCTTCTGGCATTCGGATTCGGCATCGCTGCGGCGGTCGCCGCGTGGCGTGGCAGGTTCGGCACGGCGCTCGCGCTCTGGGGTATCAACCGTCTCTTGGACGGGCTCGATGGAACGGCTGCCCGGGCCACGCATCGACAAAGCGACCGGGGAGGCTATATCGATATTGTTCTCGACCATGTCGTCTACGCCGCCATACCGCTGGGCATTGCCCGGGCCATCAATAGTGCGGCCGAGTACCAGGCATTGGCATGCATGTTTGCGAGTTTCTACATTAACGCGGCGAGCTGGATGTATCTGGCGGCCCTGCTTGAAAAACGTGCTGCGGGCGCTGTCGATCAACGAGAACTGACAACCGTCACCATGCCCGGCGGCCTGATCGAAGGGGTGGAAACGATCGTCTTCTACACTTTGTTTTTGTTACTGCCGCAGCACACGCCGTTGCTGTTTCAGATCATGGCAGGCGGCGTCGTGTTCACCGCCTTGCAGCGATTGTTTTGGGCCGTGCGCGTATTGCGTTAGAAAAAAATCTGGAAATGCGTTTTGCACCGCTTTGAAAGAAACATATTCCGAAGTGCGCCAGCGAATCGCGAGATCGGCTCAGCCTGCAAACAGAATGCTCATTGGCTCTACCGGAGTCAGGCGGGGGGCCGTAAATGGAAGCGGTTCATCCTCTTCAATTTGCA
>JAYTRB010000134.1:0-8643 GCA_043746425.1 Planctomycetia bacterium | reverse complement strand
GGGCATGTCATCCGCGAATTGCTTGCGTGAGTGACACCTGCGCACCTGAAGCAAGAAACTTACGTCGGGGCGCTGTTGAGGGGCATATCTCGTCGGATTTCCACTGCTGCAGTTATCGAGCTCCTGCAAGCATCACCAACAGTCGTGATGTGGCTGTTGGCTTCCCTTGTCGGAATTTCTTCCGAATGATGTCAATTCGCTGCGCGCACGCCAGTGTGCTGGCACGACATGCCCGATCAGTCGGCGCGCTCAATTGCGGTCAGTTGTTTGAGTCTCGGCCCTATAACGGACGTCAATCACGTGGCTCGGCACAGCGCGACGAATCGATTGTGTCTGAAGCTGCCCCCTGATAAACAACGTCCGAGACTGTGTAGCAATTTGATCGATCGCGGTACAATAATCGAAGTCATCCTGAGGCCATTATCCGCGACCCACAGTCCAAAAAAGATCCATGACCGCGCACCTGCCTCTTCCCGCACAGACGACTCAAGAGAAATTCCTGCGGCAGATTTTCGTCCGCGACCAGATGGCCGAGTGGTCGAAACACCCGCTCGTCATGGAGCGGGCCGACGGCGTCTTTTACTGGGACGTTTCGGGAAAGCGTTATTACGACGCCATCGCCGGCATTTACACTGTCTCGGTCGGGCATAACAACCGCCGCGTCATTGAAGCTATCCGGAAACAGCTCGACACACTGCACTTCTCACCGCCGATGCATGGCACCAATCCCGTCGCGGTGCAACTGGCCAACCTGCTGGCCGAGGTTGCCCCGACAGGCCTTTCAACGGTGAAATTCGAGAGCGGCGGGTCCGAGGTCACCGAAGCGGCAATCAAGCTGGCGCGGCAGTACCATCGTTTGACAGGTAATCCGGGGAAGTACAAAATTATAAGCCGCTATCAGTCGTGGCACGGCTCGACAATGGGCTCGCTGGCCGCATCGGGCCTAAAAGCTCGCAAGACGGTCAACGAACCTCTTCCGGCAGGTTTCGTCAAAGTCTTTCCCCCGACATGCTACCGCTGTCCGTTCGGCAAGAGTTACCCCGATTGCGGCATCACATGCGCGACGATCGTCGACAGCGTCATCGACATGGAAGACCCCGCCACGGTGGCAGCGATCATGGTCGAACCGATCGGCCATACCGGCGGTATCATTGATCCACCCGAAGAATACCTGCCGATATTGCGAGAGATCTGCGATAGGCACAACATCCTGCTGATTTTCGACGAGATCATTACTGGCATTGGTCGCACCGGGCAAATGTTCGCCTCCCAGACGTTTGGTGTCACTCCAGACGTGATCTGCACCGGTAAAGGTCTAAGCGGCGGATTCGTCCCGCTGTCGGCGATGATCTGTAAGAAAACGATTGCCGACACATTCTGGGGGCCGATTGAAACCAATCCCGGCTTCGTCGAAGGGCACACCTGGGAAGGGGGCCCCGTGGCATGCGCTGGCGGAATCGCCATCATTCAAGAAATTCTCGAACGCGACCTGTGCCTCAATTCGCGAGAGCAGGGCGCACGGCTGCGGCAGGGATTTGAGCAAATAGCGAAGCGATACGGGGTGATTGGCGACATCCGGGGAAAAGGACTGTTTCAGGCGGTCGAGTTCGTCGCCGACCTCACAACGAAGGCTCAGTTTCCATCGAATCCCGGCTTTGGGGTGCGGGTTGGCCGGCGAGCGCTTGAAAAAGGGCTGCTGTGTCGGTTTGATCCGCACTGGATCGCCTTCGGCCCCGCCCTTACCGTAACAGCCGAACAGATCGACGAAATGGTAGCGATTCTCGACGCGAGCATTGGTGAAATTCTGGCTGAATGAAAGTTGCCAGAACCATCAGACTCCCATGCTCTTTCGCATTTAAACCGTCATACGGCCCGAAACCTGGGGCACCGCCGACGGCCTGAAAGCCATCGTTCATTAGCCGAATTACCAGACGGTACTACGCGTCCTTGACTTTCGCCTTCTTCAACTGCGTGCGGATAATCTTCTTCGTGTTCTTCAGTTTTTTGCGCTTGCGTTCACCGGCGTGATTGGCACCCATCGATATTTCTCCTTAAAAAAACTCATAGAATGTGTTTGTTGGCTGAACGTAACGAACAATAACAGGCGAAATCGCGGCGTCAATGCTGCCGCCTTACGCCAGAGAATGCAGTCGCACGCGATGATCCTGAATTTCCAGTCGACCCGCGGCATATCGCCGAATCGCTTCTGGATACGCCTGGCATTCAGCCGCGAAGACGCGAGCGGCTAGAGTCTCGGGCGTGTCGTTATCTTCGACAGGTACGCACGATTGCAAAATGATCGGACCGTGGTCGTAGTGGTTGTCGGCGAAATGTACGGTGACTCCGCTGACTTTCGCCCCCCGGGCGAGGACTGCCTCATGCACCCGGTGACCGTAAAACCCTTTGCCGCAAAACGCCGGAACGAGAGCCGGGTGAATGTTCATGACACGATACGCGAAGTCGTCGGGAATCTCGATCAGGGAAAGAAACCCGGCGAGAGTGACGAGATCGACGCGTGCCTCGCGGCAGAGAGCAAACAGCGCCTTCGAAAATTCACGGACGCCGGTAAAAGATTTCCGTTCGACGATCTCACATCGCAGACCAGCCCGGCGAGCGCGGGCCACACCCCCGCAATCGGCACGGCTGGCCACGACCAGTGAAATCTCGGCCTGAAGTTGTTCCGCAGCGATTTTCTCGAGAAAATTCGCCAGCGTCGAGCCACCACCCGAAATCAAGACCCCTAAGCGAATGGGGTCGCCTAGAGGCGTCGGAACGGGAAGTAGCGTGGTCATGCTGATAAGAGGTCGCCGAGTTCCTAAGTAATTGACAGTTGTACGGGCATGGCGCCGAGTGTCGGAAACGCGAGTCGGGAACGCAAACAACGATTGTCGCGGGCGGCGCTCAGGATGTCGAGCCCGGGCTCCGGGTCCGGGGAACAATCCGGTCACATGGTGCGGGTCGATCTTAGTCTGAGGTAGGGGAAAGTCGATTCTTCGCCCGGAGGTTCGCATCAACGCAACTGAATTCGTCAGAATTCACGACTTCATCTATGATTTTTGTTAAAACTCCGGCGAGTTTTATGCGGGGCGCAGATCCAACCTGGCGATCCACTTTGGAAGGTAATTGCGAATCCTATTGCCGCGTCACATCTTACGCCGCGCCGAGGTCGAAGCTACGTTGACATGAACCTTCTTTTTCCTATAATTCGCAGCGTCCACGAGGCTGATTCACGAATATCCGTTTCAGCGATTGAGTAGATAACTCTGGTCGCATTTCTGACGGCCGGCGCGGCCTTCTGTTTCTAATTCGTCTTCAGTTTCCAACTCAGGGAAGGATTAACTCGCGGGCAGTTGGGCGTCATTTCGCATTTCGTTCGTTCGCCAGCGTGCCACGCAAATGCTTCTTCACTGAGCCATTGTCTGTTCTAACGCAGGAAAGTTGAGTCATGGCAGGAAATCTTCTGGAATTGACCGACGCTAATTTTCAAAGCGAAGTGCTTGCCAGCACTCAACCAGTGCTGGTCGATTTTTGGGCGCCGTGGTGCGGTCCCTGCAAGATGATCGCTCCGACCGTCGACGCTGTGGCCACCGAATACTGCGGGAAAGCACGCGTCGGTAAATTGAATACTGACGACAATCCGCAGATTGCCACAGCGTACAACATCAGTGCCATTCCGGCTTTATTGGTTTTCAAGGGTGGGCAGGTGGTCGACCGCTTCGTCGGGGTCGTCAATAAGGATAAGCTGGCTGCCGCGCTGAACGCACACATTGGCTGATTGATCCCTCCGTTCGCCAGGGAAAGGACTCCCGGAATGAGCGAACCGTCAAATGCTCAAATTGCCACACCCGCCCTGCCGCGCGAAACCGCGCCGGTCCAGGAGGGCTTCGGCTCAACGGCGGCATTACGGATCGATGGCCCCCACGTCGGGGAAGTTGGCGTCGCCACGTCAGCCGCTCCCCAATCGCCTCCGTTTCCTGTACGTAGCGTCCCCTTGAACGCCGGGGCAGGGGTTGACGTGCGGCTCGGCCTGCCGCGCGAACTGTTGCGTGCCGAACCCACTGGAGAGGACGACCGCTGGTCACTTGAAACCCGGCAAATCGCCGCTCACTTGAAGCAGCAATATGCCGATCTCGATCGCCGCGAACAGCGACTCAACACACAATTGGCACAAATCGATCAGGAACGTCGCGAGCAGCGAATGTGGTCGACTGAACTCGAAGCCGGACTGCAAGAACGCGAGTTCGCGATATCCCGGCAAGAAGCGGCGCTGGCGCAGCGGGCCGATTCGTGTCTGACACTCGAAACCGAACTCAAGAATCTGCACGAAACGCTATTGCGCGAGCGGCACACCCTGAATCTCGAACGCGATCAGTTGACGCAGGACCGCGACGACCACACGCGAGCCTTTGAAGCCCTACAAGTGCGTCAGCAGCAGGATCTTGAGCGATTGCGGGCCGATCTCATTGCTGAACACGAACAGGCAGAAAGCGAGATCAAGCAGCAGCGAATCCTGCTCGACAATCGCCAGCGATTTCAGCAAGAGCACTTGCAGCGTCTGATGCAGGACTTCGAGAAGACACAGGACGAATTCCGCCGCGAACAGCAGCTTATGCGAACGCGCCAGGAAGCAACCCAGGCGCAGCTCGTGCTCCGCAGCCGACAACTCGACCGCCAGCGCGACCTGCTCGACGAGCGACAGCGGTCGATCGAACGTGAACGCGAGGTTTTGCTGAAGGAACGTCGGGCAATTGAAGGACGTCTCGCCACCGAGACTGAACTGCTTCACCGCGATCGATCGGCATGGGAAAGCGAGCGTGACTCACAAAAGGCCGATCTCCGTCGTCAGCAGGATATGCTGGCCCTGCATGCAGAGAACCTGGAAACCCGCCGCCAGCGTCTCGACCGGCTGCGAGCCGAACTCGAAGAGACCAATCGCCAGACTCTCGAGCTGCGGCTCGCCGTCGAGGAGTCCGCCGCGCAGCTCACGCAGACGGCAGGCGCCGAAGCAACCAAAAGGCGCATTGATGAATCCCGCGCCATTCTTGCCGAATATTACCGCCATACCCGCGAGTCGCTCATGCAGCAGCGACAAGAACTCGAACAGTCGCAGTTGCGAGTGCAGCAGCAGCGAGACGAATTACGGGCCGAACGGCAGTTGCTCGTCGAATGGGTCGCCGGTCAGGAAGAACGGTTCGCGGGCCGCGCCGATGCGTTGCGCCATGACCGCGAGGCCGCCGAGCAGCGAGAAGCGACTTGGCGGGCGGCCGCCGAGCGCTGGACGCATGAAAAGCTCGAAGCCGAAACGGCAATCCGCGATCTGATTCAGCAGCTCGGCCAGCGGGAAGAGGCGTAATAGCCGACGGCGAGGGTTTCTACAGTACACGTAGAAACCTCAGCCAAGACACTGGCAAACGCCGGCAAATTTCGAGACAATGCGCGGTTGATCTCGTTACCGAAAAATCCCTGATCGAGCAAAGGTGCGTCTTCCGTGTCGAAAGAGCAAGTCGTCCTCGCCTACTCCGGCGGGTTGGATACCTCAGTAATTTTGGGCTGGCTGATGGATGAAGGATATGACGTGCACGCGGTGTACGTCGATCTGGGGCAACCCTGTGAAGACCGCGATGCCACGTTGAAAAAGGCCCGCGACTGCGGGGCCAAATCGGCCCGAATCGTCGACGCTCGCGAAGAATTGTGCCGCGATTTCGCTTTCCCGGTGTTGCAATGGCAGGCGAAATACGAATCCGTCTACCTGTTGGGAACTTCGATCGCCCGGCCGCTGATTTCAAAGGTCTGCCTTCAGGCCGCCCGCGAAGTCGGCGCCAATGCCTATGCGCATGGGGCCACCGGCAAAGGCAATGATCAGTGCCGCTTTCAGCTCGCGGCCGAGGCCCTCGATCCGCAGATCCGGATTATCGCTCCGTGGCGCATTGAGCGATTCCGCCAGGCGTTTCCGGGTCGCTCGGCAATGATCGCCTACTGTGAGGCCCGCAACATCCCTGTCAAGGCTTCAGTCGCCAAGCCTTACAGCTCAGACGAAAATTGCCTGCACATCAGCTATGAGGCCGGCCGGCTTGAAGATCCAACCATTAGTGGCGTCGATCTTGTCGAATTCGGAATGACAGTTTCTCCGCAGCGTGCTCCCGATAAAGTCGAACTGGTGACGATTGCATTCGCTTCGGGAATTCCCACGCACGTCAATGGGCAGGCCCATTCTCCCCTCGGCGTCGTCTCTGAACTGAATACGATTGCAGGCCGGAATGGCATCGGGCAAATCGACATGATCGAAAACCGATTTGTCGGCATGAAGAGCCGTGGTGTCTATGAAGCCCCCGGCATGACCACCCTGTATGCCGCCCATCGCGCTCTCGAGCAACTTACCCTCGACCGCGACCTCATGCACCTGCGCGACCGGCTGGCGCCTGAAGTGGCCGAGATGGTCTATTATGGCTTCTGGTATGCACCGAAGATGGACGCGCTCCTGGCTTTCATCCGCCGGGCGCAGGAACCCGTCACCGGCCAGGTCACGCTCGGGCTCTATAAGGGGAACCTCCTGGTCCAGAGTCGGACCAGCCCCAACAGTCTGTATGACGAGGCCATCGCCACCATGGAAGGGGGCGGCTCTTACAATCAAACCGATGCCGAGGGTTTTCTGCGCATAATGAGCCTGCCCGGCCGTGTGCAGGCCCGCGTCACGCCGCGAACTTATTGAAACAGGTTCTCTCGTGACGGGACGCACTCTGGCCATTGGCGACATTCACGGTTGTGATGTGGCTCTCAATACCCTGTTGCCGGCATTGTCGATTTCACCCGAAGACACAGTTGTCGTGCTCGGCGATGTGGTCGATCGCGGCCCCGGCTCGAAACAGGTCATCGATCGATTGCTGCAGCTTTCGCAGGAATGCCGGCTCATTTTCATTCTCGGCAATCACGAGCAGATGATGCTCGACGCCCTTGTGAGGGGTGGGCCGGTCGAACCCTGGCTGCGGTACGGGGGCACGGCGACCCTGTTCTCTTATGACGGCGATCCGCAAAAGATTCCCGCCGCGCACGTCGAATTCTTGCAATCGGGGCGCGATCTGTGGGAAACCGATGACGAGTTGTTCATCCACGCCAACCTCGAACCTGACGTTGCCCTCGACTGCCAGACCGAGGAATGGCTCCGCTGGACCCATCTGTCCGGCCGCGAAACGCCGCATCCTTCGGGAAAGCTCGTTGTGTGCGGCCATACGCCACAAAAGAGCGGACTTCCTCTGACGCTTTCGGGCTGGATTTGCATCGACACGTTCGCGTGCGGTGCGGGTTGGCTGACATGTCTGGATGTCGCCAGCGACGAATATTTTCAGGCGAGCCAATCGGGACTGTCGCGTGCAGGGCGTCTGGAATAGTTCCGCGCGTCCCGCACATTTTTCTCGCGGTCCTCCATTTTAATTTCGCAGCTGTGACTTTCTGCGCTTTCCTGTTATTTTGCGTCGATAATATATCGACGCGACGCAATATTGATTTGAGTTTTAAGTAGTTGCCCGCAATCATCCCCGAAGAATATACCGGACCTGCAGCGGATGATTTTCGGCATGCAGGTCCATCATTAAACAAACTTCGGCGGGGACCTGCCCTGACGAACCGAGGCAGGCGGCAGGTGCGTTATTCGATACTCCTCGGTCGGCGAATATTGGGTGCTGGAAGCGCCACTGCGACGAATCTCCCCATTTTCGATCAGCCCATTTCGCAGAAGCAGAGTGTCGTTCCGCAGCGTACTCAAGCTGCTGCTGGAACCGCTGCAATTGACTTACACGATCGAAGTTGAAGTGATGAAGATCACGACCTCAGCCAAGGCGGGCGACAAACTAAGCGTCCGTTTTGCCCCGTGGGCCATCTCGTCATTCCCATTGTAGAGTCCCAAAAGCTGATGACGATGGGCGGTGGCATGGGCATAATGAATGTCGCGGTGTTCGAAGGATTCGAGGCGGTGAAACCGAATCCTGAATGATCGCGGGTTGATTTTCCTGTGAATTTGGAGACTTTTTCGATCGTCCGGGCTTCTCCGGTGGGATTCGTCTATTCGCTATCCTTGGAACCGGAAAGAAATTGCAAGCGGCAGCCCAGCGGTGCTTGCAGACTATTCTTACGATTTTTTAACATTTGAGAAGAATTTCCGTGCTTTCTAGCCGAGACTCCATACAATTACAGTGCATTGATGTAGTTTGACGCGCCGATTCTGGACCGCGGAGCGTCAGACAGGCTTTTGCGGAATCCAGACCACTCATGGATCAGTGGAGGCACGCATGTTGTTTCTCGGCAGGCTTACGGCTCGTTTAGGTGTCGTCGTTAGTTGTGGAACATTGTGCGTCTGGAGCGCTGCTGCTGAACCGAGGCCTGTATCTGCGGAACCGGCGGCCAGTCTGATCCGCTATGAAATTCCCGGCGGCGAGAGTTTATTTGCTCTGTCATTGAAGGCGGCTTCGTTGCCGGCAACCGGGGCCCACGACCATGTGATTCTGGTCGACACCTCGGCCAGTCAGGCGGGCGCATTTCGCCAGCAAACTCTGGCGGTGCTGGAGGCATGCCTGGCGGCACTGGGCGAGTCAGATCGCGTCTTGCTGTTTGCCGTCGACGTAAAGGCCAAGCCTTTGGCAGATGGCTTTT
>JAYTRB010000133.1:0-3673 GCA_043746425.1 Planctomycetia bacterium | reverse complement strand
GGATTCTGCTCGGTGGGTTCAAAGAGACGAACACCTTCGGGCTTGCGCCGGCTCGATGTTCTGACGAGGCGTTTCAACCGCGGCCAGTCCCATCCGGCGGTCACACGGCTGTAACGCAGATCAAACCGCTTATAAAGAAAGCCGTAGAGCAGGCCCGCCAGATGGGCCGAATGCGCCACGTCGTTAAGAGGATTCGCACCTCCCAATTCGCGCAACAGCGGAAACATGTCGAAGATCACGTAAATCACAACCAGCCAGCGCAGTTCAATCGGAATGAAGAGAAATAACCTGATTTTCAAGGTGGGATAATACATGGCACACACCATCGTCACCGCCATGACGGCTCCCGACGCGCCGAGCATCGGGCTGGGTCGATCAATTGCGGTTTGGAAGATCAGGTACCCCAGCCCCGAAAGAACCGCCGCAGTCAGATAAAACCGCAAAAACTCACGCTGTCCGTATATCGGTTCGATCTGACTGCCAAGCAGCCAGAGAAACAGCATATTCCCGACCAGATGCAGCACGTCATCGGGGCTGTGGCAGAAGGCGTATGTCAACAGACGCCAGACTTCCCATTGATTCAGAACGCGGTCAGACCGCAAGATGAGCCATTCGGTGACGCCGCCGCTGGGCGTATCGAGTGTGAACACCTGCGCCATGAAAACGACAATGTTGATCGCGATCAACCACTTGCAGGTCGATGCGGGGCCGCCGAGCAGTCCGCCGCGGGCAGGGGGATCGTTTCGATAATAATCGCGATCGTAAACGCCCATGAAGCGATCCCGAAAGGGCAAACTGTCTTTATGGAGGACTGGCCGTCGGCAGAGACTCAAGCGCCACGGCCAATGATACCGTTCGAATCGCCCGTGTCAGCGCGCAACCGCAGAGATTCCCATTTTTCGGACAATTGCCGATTTACCGGCCGTTGGAACCGACCGTGCGACCGGTGGAACCGACCGTGGGAGATGGCCTGGGGCCGGGCTGCGGAAGCCCCTCTACGCGGCGCTCGTTATCGTGGCGAATCTCGGCGAATTTATCGCGGGCGCGCTTCAATTGCCGCATCAGCCGGTCGGCTTCGAGCAACGCGGCATTGCGAGATTCCTCTTCTTCGACGATCGATGTCAACAGGCCAGTGATATGCACGTCAGGAATCGCCAGATTTGCCAGCGCCGGGTTTCCGTTGATCTCAGCCAGACGCGCCTCGATCAGCTTTTCAGACTGGGCCAGCAGCACTCCCTGGCGGGCCAGTTCCTGCTGGTTTGTTTCCTTCGTCAGGAGGGCCGCGAGCAACTGTTGGTCGAGTGCCCCCAGCCGCGTTTGATGCGATTGCGGGATGAGCGTCCTCACACGCGCGCTCTTGGTCTCTAACGGTTTCCAATCGCGTGGGCGAACGCGAGAATTCGGTTTCGCTTCGAGCGTGTTGTCGCCGAGTTTTGTCACTTTGAAGTCGCCCAGATATACTGAACTTCCGTCTGGATTCGGGGCGAATACATACAGCACCTGGTCGGGCTGGACGGTTTTTTGAGCCCCCAATTGCAGGCCCAGGATGCCTTGCGCGTTCAGTACTGCGGGAACGTCAGACCAGTATCGGTCCCAACCGAGCATCGTTCGCGCGAGCTCGGCACGCTTCTCGTTCAAGATGCGTTTCTGCTTGACGATCTCGTCGTCATTCTTCTTAATTTCGGTTTCGTTCTTCTGGGCCAGCTCCATCCATTTATCTCGGACGGAAAACGCCTTGGCCGAGAAATAGACTCCGACGCCGATCCCGATGACGACTAGCCATGCGGCAACTAATCCTGAACGGTGCATCAGTTGTGTCCCCAACGAATGAACGGGTACGGACGCAGGCGCGTCATTCTACAATCGGCCAGCCAGCCACTCGATCGGCAGCCCCCGCCCGACAACTTCATATTTACCGCATCTGCCAAATAAACCGATTGTGCCGGTTGCCGAACAAAGCCCATTTGGGCCATTGCCAGTCGGGTGAACAACCAGCACGAAAACGAATTTTACCGCGGAATGCAATGCAGACCATGTTTTGGCTGCCAGAATGCCGCATTTGGATCGGAATCTCCTGCTCTTTATCATAGGACTGCCGTTGAACAAGGGTCAAGAAGATTCGGACATGGTTTTGGAGTTTTTGGAGAGTGGCGTTTTCCTTCCCGAAAAACTAAATTGTACCACATGCTCGCCAAACGCATCATTCCCTGTCTCGACGTGCATGGGGGCCGCGTCGTGAAAGGAACGAATTTCCTGAGCCTGCGCGACGCGGGCGACCCGGTTGAGGTAGCCGCGCGCTACGAGAAGGAAGGGGCCGACGAACTCGTCTTTCTCGACATCACCGCCAGTCACGAAGATCGCGAAATTCTGCTGGACGTCGTGCGACGGACGGCAGAGGTGGTATTTATGCCCTTGACCGTGGGTGGGGGCATTCGCACGCTCGACGACATCCGCACGCTGTTGAAGGCAGGCTGCGACAAAGTGTCGATCAATTCGGCGGCCGCCAGGAACCCCGAATTCGTCCGCGAGGCGGCGCTACGATTCGGCAGTCAATGCATTGTCGTCAACATCGACCCCAAACGCGTTCGCAGCGAGGGATCCGAGGTCTGGGAAGTCTTCATCAATGGGGGTCGGGTTCCCACAGGACTCGAGGCGGTTGCTTGGGCGCGGCGGGTCGAAGAACTCGGGGCCGGTGAGATCGTGTTGACGTCGATGGACGCCGACGGGACAAAAAACGGCTACGATCTGGAGATTACCCGGGCCGTCGCCGACGCCGTGGGAATTCCGGTCGTCGCCAGTGGCGGCGCCGGCGGCCCCGAACACCTGTTCCAGGCGTTTTCAATGGGAAAGGCCAGTGCCGCTTTGGCCGCCAGCATTTTTCATTACGGCCAATATTCGATTCCAGAGACGAAACAGTACCTGGCCGAGCGGGGCATTCCGGTACGTCTCCTCGTGTAGCCACAACTTCAGACTATCAAACAGCCCCAAACCGCGTATCATACCTGTGTGGGGCATACGCTCTTCATTTTGCACTCAAGAATCTAGTCGACGACAACAGACGACAATCGCGGAGCATCATTATGTCGGCAGCAGCACCCGCCAAGGCCCCCAAAGCAGGCGCCATCGGAGGTCTCAGTAAGAAGCTGGGAGAGCTCGAAGTCAACAAGCTATTTCGGGCGCTGATCAAGTTTGGAGGGTCTGATCTGCACCTGAAGGTGGGCAAGCCTGCGACGATTCGAGTTCGTGGTACGCTCCGCGAGCTCGATATGCCCCCCATCAACGAAGAAGACATGAAGCGGATCATTCTGCCCATGATGGACGAGCGGCAACTGGAAACCTTTTACGAAGAGGGGGGGGCCGACTTCGCCCATGTCGTTGAATACGAAAACGACAAGGGGGTCAAGGAACCTTGGCGGTTCCGCGTAAATCTGCTCATCCAGATGGGGATGCCCGGCATGGTTTCGCGTAAAGTCGAGCGATCAATTCCGAATTTTGAGGGGCTGTACCTTCCTCCGGTGATGGAATCGCTGTGCCATTTCGACCAGGGCATGGTTCTGCTGGCAGGGGTGACGGGTTCAGGCAAGAGCACCACGATTGCCTCGATGCTCGACTACATCAATCACAATGAGCGCGTGCATATCTTAACCATCGAAGACCCGATCGAATTCGTATA
>JAYTRB010000132.1:0-4041 GCA_043746425.1 Planctomycetia bacterium | reverse complement strand
CTCAACATTCCGATCGGCGTATTGCCGCTGAACGACGGTAAAGAAGCCATCGTGTGGTCGATTCCGAATCTGTGGAAACTGCGCGACACCGACGGCGATGGCCGGGCCGACCAGCGCGAGATTCTGTTCGGCCCCTACGATTATGTCGACACCCACGGCGACCAGAATTCGCTCAAGCTGGGGCTGGATGGCTGGGTGTATGCCTGTCACGGGTTCCGCAACGATTCAAAGATTCGCCGCAAGGGCGAAGGGCCGGTCGTCCTGGAATTGCAATCGGGCAACACGTATCGCTTCAAGCCCGACGGATCAGACATCGAAGCCTTCGGCTGGGGGCAGGTTAATCCTTTCGGAAGCTGCTTCGACGATTACGGCAATTTCTTTACCGCCGACTGCCATTCGAAACCGCTGTCGCTCGTGCTGCGCGGCGGGTACATCGAAGGTTTCGGCAGGCCGCACGATGGCCTGGGTTACACGCCGCCCGTCACAGGCGACGATCACGGTTCGACGGGTCTTGCGGGAGTCGTATTCTACGACGCGCCACAGTTTCCGGCCGAGTATCGTCACAATTTGTTTATCGGCAACGTCGTTACCAATCGGGTTCATCGCGATGTTCCGCAGTGGCGCGGTTCAACCCCCTGGGTCGAGAAGCCCGAAGATTTTCTGGTGTGCGATGACTGGTGGTTTCATCCCGTCGATCTGCAAATCGGACCCGACGGGGCCTTGTACATCGCCGACTTTTACAACTGCATCATCGGCCATTACGAAGTCGATCTCAAACACCCGCGGCGCGACCGCTTTCGCGGCCGGGTTTGGCGCGTCGTGTGGAAAGGCCTCGACGGCAAAGCCGCGACGCCCGGCCCCGCAATGCCCCTCGCGGATTTGCCGACGGCGAAACTCTTAGAGAAATTCAATGACCCGAATCTGATCGTGCGCACAGCGGCTACGAACGAATTGACGCAGCGTGCCGACTTCGCAGAAGTCTTGCAATCGCACCTGAAACGCGAGCTTCCTGTTTCATTGAAAGACGGGTCGTTGAAAGCCGTGCCGTTGATCTGGGCCGCCCTGCGCGGCAAACAATTGCTTGCGGCCGACCTTCTGAAACCAGTGTGGCAAGCGGGGGTCGTCAGGGCCAACTGGGTGCGGGCCGCGGCCGAATCTGAACGATGGAACACAGCCGTTGCCGACCAGGTGCGGGCCCTGTTGGGCGACGACGATGCGCAGGTGCGGCGGGTTGCAGCCGAAGCGCTGGGCCGGCACCCCGATGCCGTCAGTATCGCGCCTCTCGCAAAGTTGTGGACTCAGACTCCCGCTGAAGACACGCTGCTCATTCATGCCATCAAGATCGCGCTGCGCAATCAGTTGCAGTCAGAACAGGGCGTCGAGCGTCTCGCAAAATTAACTTTGTCGCCCGCCGAACTGGCCAAGGTCGCTGACATCGCGCTGGCGGTTCCTACCGAGGCGGCCGCCTGGTTCGCTTTCGAATACGTCCGCCAGCATGACGTTTCTGCCGACATGCTGGCGCGCTGCCTGACGCACGTCGCGCGGCATGTCGGCGAACAACGCCTCAATGAAGTGGCCGAATTCGTGCAAGCCAGGTACCAGACCGACCTCGCCGCGCAACTGCCGCTGTTTCAGTCGATCCATGCCGGCCTTTCGCAGAGGGGGCAGGCTCTGCAGAATGATTCTGCGCTCGGTCGTTGGGGAACGGCCCTGGCCGCGGCTGTTCTCGACCCCGATAGCCGCCTCGTGTCGGGCTGGAGCGTACACGCGGTCGAGGGCGCCCCATCGGGCCAGCCCTTCAGGAACCCGTGGGGCGTAAAAAAACGCAACTGCGCCGATGGCCAGAACGACGTTTTGTTTTTCGACAGCATCGTCAACGGAGAACAGCTCACCGGCACGCTGCGGTCACGCCCCTTCGTCATTCCCGCGAGTTTCAGCTTCTGGATTTGCGGGCACAATGGGCCCCCCGGAACCAATGCCGAGCCTGTTAATCTTGTGCGCTTGAAATTGGTAGCGGGGGGCGAAGTCATCGCCCGGCAGATGCCTCCGCGCCATGACACGGCGCAGAAGACGACCTGGAATCTGGAACAATGGGCGGGTCAGAGCGGGGTGCTCGAAGTCGTCGACGCTGACGCGGGCGAAGCGTATGCCTGGTTGGGAGTCGGTCGTTTTGACCCGCCGGTCGTCGCCCCCCCCTCTCTCGATTTCACGACCGCCGAATTGCAATTGGCGCTGGCCGTCAAGCTGGTCGAGCAATTGAAGCTCGCCTCCCAATTGCCACGGGTCATCGCACTCCTTTCTAACCGCGACGCGGCTCTTGCCGTGCGCATCGCCGCCGCGCAGGCTGTGATGCGTGTCGATGTCGCCGCGGGTGAGGCAGCTCTCGAGCGACTGGTCGTCGACGCGGCAGAACCGGCGGGGCTGCGGTCGCAAGCCGGGCAAGCCCTCGGCACGGTGAATTCTTCTGCCGCACGCCACGCCCTGACGGCGGCGTTCATGGGCGCGCCGGGCTCACTCGAACAAGGTCTGGCGCTGGCACTGGCCAGCACGCCCGAAGGAGTCGACGCCCTGCTCGATGCCATGTCGGCGGGCAAGGCATCGCCACGATTGCTGCAGGATCCGCCAGTCATCGAGCGTCTGAAACCCAGGCTCAACCCGCAGCGCGAATCGCGAATCGCCGAGCTGACCTCCCGGCTCCCTCCGGCCGATCAACGGCTTCGCGATCTGATCGCCCAGCGTCTGGCGAAGTTTTCGGCGAGCGGCGCAGCGCCCGAAAAGGGGGCGGCGCTGTTCAAGACCCATTGTTCGGCCTGTCACAAAATCGGTGAGCTGGGGCAAAAAGTCGGCCCGCAACTCGACGGCATCGGCCAGCGCGGCGCCGAGCGATTGCTGGAAGACATTCTCGATTCGAATCGCAACGTCGACGGAGCGTTTCGCGCAACCGTCATCGTCACGAAAGCGGGCCTCGCCATCACCGGCTTGAAACTGCGGGAGGAAGGCCAGCTGACGGTTCTCGTCGATGCTCTGGGTAAAGAGCAGCGGATCTCTGCCGACGACATCGAAGAGTCGCAACTCTCGGCCATTTCGCCGATGCCTTCGAACTTCGGCGACATCATCAGCGAGGCCGATTTTCAAAACCTGCTGGCGTATCTGCTCTCGCAAAAGTCGGCCCCGGTGGCCCCGGCAAGCGGCAAGAACTAGCAGCCTCGACACGCGGGTCGCAGCCGGTTGAAATACGCGCCCCGTGAATCATTTTTCAATGAGGGTCAGCATGCGATCAGAAACGAGGTCAGTCAGTTCCTGCATCGTTCCCGAGAGCCAGCGAATCGACAGTTTTTCGATTTTTACGCCCTGGGGAATACCGAAGAAGACGCGCAGGTCACTTTGCGAGAGATAACTTCCCCCCCCTTTGATCTGCCGCGTCTGGATACCGGCCGAAGTCGTCAGCGTCAACTGCGCGCCGACGGCGTCGCGGTGCGATTTCGTCCCAATGAGCCGAATCTGGAGCCAGTGATTGTCATTCGGCGATTCGTTGGCCAGAACGGCTGCGGGTTCGTTGATTGGCGAGAGAACAAGATCAATGTCGCCGTCGTTGTCGAGGTCGCCGCCAGCGACTCCGCGGCCCAGATGGGGCTCGGCCAAATAGGGGCCGGCGGCGGGGGCCACATTGACGAACCGGCCGCCGCGATTCTCGAAGAGCAGCGGCAATTGTTTCAAAGGGGCGTTCGTGGGTTGGCGAATGACGTGTCCGTTGGTGACGAAGATGTCTTCATCGCCGTCACGATCGAAATCGAGAAACAGCGTTCCGAAACTGACGAAGAGCGACCCGACCGCCATGACCCCGGTCGAGCGGCTGACATGCAGGAACTGGCAATCTCCTTCGTTGCGGTACAGCGCCAGGCTTTCACGTTCATAGTTGGCAACCCACAAATCGGGGAGCCCGTCGAGATTGAAATCGCCCATGTCGATTCCCATGCTGCCATCGGGGTTTGCGATGTCCGAAAGGGCCGTGCCGCTCTGATGGCCGACTTCGTCGAATTT
>JAYTRB010000131.1:0-2533 GCA_043746425.1 Planctomycetia bacterium | reverse complement strand
CCCGAATTGCAGGTGTTGCGGCGGCTGTCGCTGGCCTTACAGGGTACTGTGCCGTCGCTGCAAGAGATTCGTCAGTTTGAAGCCGACGAGCGCCCCGATCGGCTTGCGCATTGGACCCGTCGGATGCTGGCAGACCCGCGCTTCGCCGACTATTTCGCCGAGCGCCTGGCGCGAAGTCTAGTCGGCACCGAGAAGGGCCAGTTCGTCGTCTTTCGCCGAGGTCGATTTGTCGACTGGCTCAGCGAGCAATTGCACAAAAATACCCCTTGGGACGAATTGGTTCGGACAATGATCTCGCAAACCGGCTTGTGGACTGGGAATCCGGCCGTCAATTTCGTGACGGCCGCCGTCAATGAAGGAGACGTCGACGAAAACAAATTGGCCGGCAAGACCGTACGTGCCTTTCTCGGGCAGCGCATTGACTGCGCCCAGTGTCATGATCACCCGTTCGCGCATTGGAAACAACAGGAATTTGAAGGCCTGGCGGCATTCTACGGGCAGGTGCAGCAGTCGATTGTGGGGATTGAAGACAAGGCCATTCGCGATAACCAACCCGTCGAATACGAAATTGAAGACCGCAAGACCCTTGAAAGACACGCCGTACCGGTCGCGGTTCCGTTTCATTCTGAGTGGCTTCCCGAAACGGGAACGCGCCGCGATCGTCTGGCCGCATGGATCACGCATCGCGACAACAGGCGGTTCGACCGCGCAACCGCCAATCGTGTGTGGGGCCTGCTTTTCGGACGGGCCTACCAAGAGCCGGTCGATGACTTGCCCGACCCGGCCGACGACCAGCGAGATCTGCTCGATTGTCTGGGAGACGACTTCCGCGAGCACCACTGCGACTTGCGGCGACTGATTCAGGTCATAGCGGCCTGCGAATCGTTCCGTCTCGATTCTGAATTCGAGCTCGCCCCTTCAGAAACCACGCCTTCTTCTGAAGTCGGAATTGCCGCACTGCAACAGGCCGAACGCGTCTGGGCCGTGTTTCCACTGATTCGGCTGCGCCCCGAACAAGTGATTGGATCGCTGTTCCAGAGTTCGTCGATCCAAACCGTCGATCAGAATTCGCATCTCATTTTCCGCACGATCCATCTGCTGCAAGGGGGGCAATTCGTCAATGAGTACGGCGATCTGGGCGAGAACGAGCTTAATGATCGCGGAGGGACGATTCCGCAACGGCTACTGATGATGAATGGCGACCTGGCTGGCAGTCCCACGAAGTCGAATCCCATCAATGCTGTGGCCCGTGTCGCAGCCTTCGCGTCAACCGACGAACGATGCATTGAGACCGGATATCTGATCTGCCTGACACGGCGTCCAACGGCCGAAGAATTGAGCCATTTCGTCAACCAGTTGCGGGACAAGCATTTTGACGATCGTCGAATGATCACCGAAGACCTTATCTGGACGTTATTCAATTCAACGGAGTTCTCATGGAATCACTAAGCCCCTTCCAGCCGGCCGTTAACCGCCGTAACTTCCTCGAAATTGCCGCTGGACTTGGCCTCTCGTTTCTTCTGCCAGGGCTCGAACTGCGAGCGACTCAGTTGCGAGGCGTCGAGCGCCCCAAGTCCCTGATTACCCTGTGGATGCAAGGAGGGCCAAGCCAGTTGGAGACCTTCGACCCGCATCCTGGTCCAAAAATCGGGGGTGAAACGAAGGCCATCGCCACGAAAGTTCCTGGTTTGCAGATCTCGCATCTGCTGCCACAAACGGCCGAGCAAATCCACGAATTGTGTTTGATCCGCTCGATGGTTTCCAAAGAAGGAGATCACGAGCGGGGAACCTACCTTCTCAAGACCGGTTACCGTCCCGATGCGACGCTGATCCATCCCTCACTGGGGGCGATCGTGGCCCATGAATTGCCGGTTGCAGGAGTCGAAATTCCCCGTCACATTTCAATCATGAACAGCCAATGGCCGGCCCGCGGCGGCTTTCTCGGTGACGATTACGACGCCTTCAAGATCTTCGATCCGCGGCAGAACCTGCAAAACATGAAGGCCGCGGTTGAAAATGACCGGCAGGAACTCCGGTTGAAAGATCTTGCCGTCGTCGAGCGTTCGTTTCGCAATCGCCGCGGTATACAGTCCGCTGGCACATTGCACCAGCAGACAGTGCGCCGCGCCTTGGCGATGATGACTTCGGATCAGCTTCGGGCTTTCAAAGTCGAAGAGGAAACGGCCGAAGTCCGCGCGGCGTATGGAGACTCTCCGTTCGGAACGGGGTGTCTTATTGCCAGGCGACTGGTAGAAGTCGGTGTCCGGGCAATCGAAGTCACCCTCGACGGCTTTGACACGCACACCAAGAATTTTCCAGGGCATGTTACGAATTGCAAGATTCTTGACCCGGCGTTCGCCGCTCTGATTCACGATCTTAAACAACGCGACCTGTTCGACAGCACGGTGGTGTTGTGGATCGGCGAATTCGGGCGCACGCCCAACATAAATCCCCTGGGCGGCCGCGACCACTGGCCGACTGGTTTTTCTGCCGTTGTCGGGGGCGGGGGTTTCCATCGCGGTCTTGTCGTTGG
>JAYTRB010000130.1:0-7529 GCA_043746425.1 Planctomycetia bacterium | reverse complement strand
CAGTTTTTTATGGCGAGCGTGGACAACATGATTCGCCCGCACCCGCGGTATCACGAATTGTACCTGCAACGCGGATTTGGCCGTGACACGGGTGAAAAGGCATTGCCGCGATTCAGCGAACGCGACCTGCGTGATTTGCAGGTATGGAACAATCTCACCTGGATCCATCCGCTGGCGTTTGAAAAGGACGCCGAGCTGCGCGAATTGCGAAATAAGGGCCGGTTCTGGACGGAAGGCGAAAAGTTGCGGCTGCTCGAGAAGCAGATGCAGATCCTGAAAGAAATCATTCCGCTGCATCGCGAGCTTTCTCTGAGCGGACAAGTCGAGTTAACGACGACGCCGTTTTACCATCCCATTATGCCTCTGCTGTGGGACAAACGCTGCGCCCGCCAGGCAATGCCCGAATGCGACTTGCCCAAATATCTCGAATCGTATGCCACCGACGCCAAGGTGCATATCGACCGGGGAGTGGCGCTCCACAAGGAATTGTTCGGTTCGTCGCCGATCGGGATGTGGCCCTCAGAAGGATCTGTCTCGCAAGACATCATTCCCTTAATCGCCGAGGCAGGCATCGAGTGGATCGCCACTGATGAAGAGATTCTCGCCCGCTCGACGAATGGCTGGATCTCACGCGATTCGCAAGGTTTCATCCGCCATCCCGAGATGCTGTACCGGCCGTGGAGGATTGAAGAGCAAGGGCACCAGCTGCAAATTGTTTTTCGCGACCACGGCCTGAGTGACCTGATCGGGTTTCACTATCAGCGCAGCGATCCTGCGCGAGCCGCTTACGATCTGCTGGGGCGGGTCGAGGCCATCGGCCGCGCTGTTGAACCGAACAATGCCGGCCGACCGGCTCTCGTACCCATCATTCTCGATGGAGAAAACTGCTGGGAATACTACCCCGATGGCGGGGTCGAATTTCTAAGGACGCTGTATCGCGGCGCGGCCCGGCATTCGGTCATTCGTCCCTCGCGAATGAGCGATTACCTTCGCGAGTATCCCGCCTCCGATCGCATCGGGCGTTTATTCGCGGGCAGTTGGATCTCGCACAATTTCGCAATCTGGATTGGTCATCACGAAGACAACACGGCTTGGGATCTGTTGCACCAGACCAGACAATTCCTGCTCCAGGCACAATCGCAGGGGCTGGCTTCGCCCAGCGCTCTTGCCCGCGCCTGGGAGGAAATCTACATCGCCGAAGGGAGCGACTGGTTCTGGTGGTTTGGCGACGACCATTCTTCAGCCCAGGACGATTTGTTCGACCAGTTGTTTCGCAAGCACTTACAAAATGTTTATACCTGCCTCGAAACCCATCATCCTTCGCTTTTGAACCGTCCCATCACCCGGCTCGTCCGGCGATCGATTCACAGCGAACCAAAGGGTTTTCTAGCGGTGAAGGTCGATGGCCGGCGAACATATTTTGAGTGGATCAATGCCGGACACTACATTTCAGGAAGTGAGCGCGGCACGATGACCCTGGTGACCGAAGGGGTCATCCGCGAAGTGTTTTTCGGCTTCGACGTCGAGCAATTGATGCTCCGCATCGACACCGGGCGTTCGGCCCACGATGACTTGAGCCGGGTTGAGGAAATCCGCGTTCAATTTCTCGAACCGCAAGGATACGAGATTCGCATTTCCAATCTCTGCAAGCCGGCAATCGAGGCGCGACTCTATCGCAATCGCGAAGTTGTGGCCGACGCCCTCGTCCAGGTGGCCGTCGCACAGATCGTCGAAATGACAGTGCGTTTTGCCGATCTGGGGCTTGAGCCCGACGCTCCCGTTCATCTGTTTATCGAAATCGTCTCAGACGGACAATCAGTCGATCGCGCCCCGCGCGAAGGGGCTCTGGAGTTGCTGGTGCCAGGCCCGGATTACGAGAAAATCATGTGGCAAGCGTGAGACACTGAATTCTGAAGGTTCGAGAACGCCAGCCAATCCGACAAAAACAAATTGCTGCAAAGCCCCAAGCCCGTGGACTGGTTTCATGTCTGATTTACGAAAAGACCCCATCGTCGGCCGCTGGGTAATTATCGCCACCGATCGCGCCAAACGCCCTCAGGATTTCGCTCCACTTGAACCCATTAAAGCGGGGGGCTTTTGTCCGTTCTGTAAGGGAAATGAAGCCAACACGCCTCCCGAAATTCTGGCGTACCGCGAACCGCATACGAGCGCCAACAACACTGGCTGGCGCGTGCGCGTCGTGCCCAACAAATTCCCCGCGCTGCAAGTCGAAGGTGCCCTCAATAAGCGCGGCGACGGCATTTACGACCTGATGAACGGCGTCGGCGCGCACGAAGTCATCATCGAGTGCCCGCATCACGAAACCAGCATGTCGCGTTTGCCGGTCGACAATATCCGCGAGATCCTCTGGGTCTATCGCGACCGGCTCGTTGATCTGAAACGTGATCCGCGGTTGGTTCACGGACTGATTTTCAAAAATGTGGGCGCCCTGGCCGGTGCCTCGCTCGAACACAGTCATTCGCAACTCATCGTCACTCCTGTTGTTCCCATCTCGGTCTGGGAGGAAATGACCGGCTCGCTTGAGTTCTTCAATTATCGCGGGCGGTGCATTTATTGCGACATGATTCAGCAGGAGTTGGCGACGGCCAGTCGCATCGTCCTCGATACCCCCAACTTCATTGTCTTCTGCCCCTTCGCCAGCCGCTTTCCTTTTGAAACCTGGGTGCTCCCCAAACAGCATTCGAGCCATTTTGAAAACATTCCCCGGCAGGGGGTCGAAGAAATGGGAATGGTTCTTAAAACCATTCTGGGAAAGCTCGAACTGGCGCTCGATGACCCGCCGTATAACTACATCATTCACACTGCTCCCTTCGATACCAAAGAAGTGCCGCACTACCACTGGCACCTTGAAATCATTCCGCGACTGACGCGGATTGCCGGGTTCGAATGGGGCAGCGGATTCTATATTAACCCCGTATTGCCCGAAGAAGCCGGCGCCTTCTTGCGGGAAATCGAAGTGGAGTTGACCAGCGGCGGAAATATTTAATGCGACAACGCGGGTCGCGCCATTCCACAGAGACTGGGGCAAATAGGGGCTGTATGACACGCAGCCAGAAAGTTCCAGCAATTCGAATTTGATTCAAGTGTCGATCAGTGAAGTGCAGCGGGCAGAGTTGCTCTGGGCTGGGGCGGATGCGATCATGTCCTCTGCCGCCACCGATATCGCACGTTTCGTGTTTTGAGGCTGTCGGAATTGACTTCGCAGCCTCCTTATGGAGGAAGGGACGCTTTCCATGAGCTGTCGTATTCGTCTTGTGCTGGCCTTCCACGATCATCAGCCGATCGGAAATTTCGACGGTGTCTTTGAAGCTGCCTACCAGGACAGCTACGGGCCCCTTCTCGATGTGCTCGACAAATACCCCGAGATTCCCGTGGCACTGCATACTTCGGGCAGTCTGCTGGAATGGCTCGTCGAACGACATCCCGAGTACATCGACCGCATCCGAATGCTCGCCGATCGCGGCCAGATCGAGATTGTCGGCGGCCCTTTTTATGAGCCGATTCTCGCCACTGTCCCCCACCGCGACCGCGTGGGGCAGATCACGGCCTACACGCGTTATCTCGAGAACCTGTTCGGCGCACAGGTGCGCGGCATGTGGGTTCCCGAACGGGTGTGGGAGCAGTCCTTTGCTGGAGACATCACGCAGGCCGGTATCGAATATACGATTCTCGACGACTTTCATTTTCGATCGGCGGGCCTGCGCGACGACGAGTTGTACGGCTATTATCTCACCGAAGATGAAGGTCGTCTGCTGAAGATTTTTCCGGGAAGCGAAAAGCTGCGATACACAATTCCCTTCGCCGACCCCCAAGAGACGATCAATTACCTGCGCCAGATTGCCGACCGCTTTCCGAATTCAGTGGTTACCTTCGGCGACGACGGTGAAAAATTCGGAACATGGCCCGGAACCAAAAAGCACGTCTACCAGGACGGCTGGATCCACCGTTTCTTTGATACGCTCAGGGCCAATTCCGACTGGATCAAGGTCTCGACATTGTCGGAAGTCGTCGACAATGTTTCGCCCATCGGAAAAATTTATCTGCCTGATGCCAGCTACCGCGAAATGACCGAATGGGCTCTCCCCGTTTCGCGGCAGATTGACTATCAGAAACTGGTTCACGAGCGACAGCATTCCGACTCGGGGTGGGGCCAGCTTTCGCAATTCCTCAAGGGAGGGTTCTGGCGAAACTTTCGCGTCAAGTATCCTGAAAGCAATGAGATGTATGCGCGGATGATGCAAATCAGCGAGAAGCTGCTGGAAGTCGCTGGAGGCGACGCCGCCCGCGAACGTCCCGATCTCGTCTCGCAGGCCCGCACCGAACTTTATCGCGGGCAGTGCAACTGCCCCTATTGGCATGGAGCCTTCGGCGGATTGTATCTGCCGCATCTGCGGAACGCGATTTACCACCACTTGATCGCCGCCGACACGCTTCTCGAACACGCCGTGGGCCGCGACGGGCACTGGGTTGACGTTACCGCTGACGACTTCAATCTTGACGCCCGCAAAGAACTGCGTCTCGCGAGCGACCGGCTGGTGGCTTACGTGAGCCCCGCCAGGGGAGGGCACCTCTACGAGCTCGACATCCGCAGCATTAACCACAACCTGCTCGCGACCCTCAATCGCCGCCCCGAGGTGTACCATGAAAAGGTGCTTCAGGCCGGCGAGCGGCAGGGGCAGCATGATGACAACTCGGCCGTCAGCATTCACGACCTGGTGGCTTTCAAACAGCCCGACCTCCATAAAAAAATTCAGTACGACACCTGGCCCCGCAAGAGTTGTGTCGATCATTTCTTTCAGCCTGGGCTCACCCTTGAGCGCTTTCAGGCCAACGAAGGGGAAATCGGCGATTTCGCGAATGGCGTCTATGAAACGCTGCTTCGCCGCTCGACCGAGCAGGTGCAGGCGCGGCTGTCGCGGCATGCGAATCTCGGTCCGTATGCGATTACGGTTAACAAGACGATTGTTTTGGAATCGGGCTCTGGCCAACTCGAGATCCTTTACGAACTCGAGGCCCTGCCTCAAGACGTTCCCATTCACTTCGGTGTTGAATTCAACTTCGCCGGTATGGCAGCCGGAGCTTCCGACCGCTACTTTTACGATGCCGATGGCCGGCAGCTGGGGCAGCTCGAATCGGTCCTTAATCTGTCGAATGCCGAACGCCTCGGGCTGATTGACGAATGGCTGGGGCTCGACGCAGCTCTCGAATTCTCGCAAGCTGCCGGCATTTGGACATTTCCGATCGCCACAATCAGCCAGTCGGAAGGGGGCTTCGAGGCAGTGCATCAAAGCTCAATGGTCTTACCACACTGGGAGTTCATCGCCCCGCACGACGGCCGATGGAGCGTGAAAATCACGCTGTCGCTCGATACGTCGGTTGCCCAGGCCCGCCGCCTGCGCGAAGCCGCCACCGTCTCGTAAGACAGGCTGCCAAACTGTCCCCGGTGTTGCTGTCACCGATCGATGGCCCCGTTGTACTGCGCCGCGAGTTCAGTGACGGTTGTTTGGTTCATCAACCGTGTCGTCGCTGAAATAGTGCCCCCCGGCGGCACATTCTGCCATTGCCGCATTGCCATCGCATAAATTTACATTTATACTTCGTGTGACGATTGGGAAATGCAGTTCGTGGGAGTCGATAAACGATGGCCCGTATCCCCTCATTGGCGACGAGTCTGCCGCAGCATCCGCAGTTTAGCCGCCGGTTTGCACTTCAAGCCGGAGCGATCAGTCTCGTAGGGCTGGGGATGAATCACCTCCATTCCTTGCGAGCCGCCCCGGCAGTTGGCGCAACGGGCAGAGGCCCAGCGCGCGCCGCCATCTACATCTTCCTCTCGGGAGGGGTCGGCCAGCATGACAGCTTCGACATGAAGCCCGAGGCGCCTGCCGAAATTCGCGGCGAATTCCAGCCGATCGATACGAACACACCCGGCTTGCAAATCTGCGAGCACCTTCCTCAGCTTGCCCAGCGCAGTCATCTGTGGGCCTTGTGCCGGTCGTTGACCCATCCCTCAAACGACCACTCGGTCGGGCACCATATCATGCTCACCGGCCGCACCGCGTTGCCACCGGGGTTCAACCCGAGCGTTCCCATGCCGACTGATTGGCCGGCCATCGCGTCAATCGCCGGAGCGGTCACGCAGCCGCGAAACAACCTGCCCCCTGCGGTTGTTCTGCCTGAGAAGCTGATCCATACGACCCGGCGGGTTATTCCAGGGCAATTTGCGGGAATGATGGGACCCCGACGTGACCCATGGTTCATCGAAGCTTCACCCTACAGTTCGTTGGTTTACGGCGCGTATCCCGAATATGAATTCGACCACCAAGAGCGCCCGAACTCGCCCAGTCGCGCGACATTTCAAGCCCCCAACCTGACGCTCCCCGAAGGATTTGGTTCGTCACGGCTCGACAATCGCCTTAAGCTTCTGAGCGCGATCGACCGCCAGCGTGCCGACCTGGAGCGGTTCGCCGCGATTGAACAATTTGACCGCTATCGCGAAGGAGCGATTTCCCTTTTAACTGACAAGCGCGTCCGCGAAGCGATTGACGTGACCGCGGCGAACCGCGAAACTCAAGAGCGATATGGAAAAAACTCGTTCGGCTGGTCGCTGCTGATGGCGCGCCGACTCATCGAAGCGGGCGTCAATCTTGTGCAGGTGAACCTGGGCAACAACGAGACCTGGGACACGCACGGCGAGGCCTTTCCCCACTTGAAAGACAAGTTGCTTCCGCCGACCGATAAGGCCTTGTCGGCGCTGCTCGACGATTTGAATGACAGTGGTTTGCTGAACTCGACGCTGATCGTCATGGCGGGCGAATTCGGCCGCACTCCAAAAATTTCGCATCTGGCGCAACACTACAAACTTCCCGGCCGCGACCACTGGGGGGCCGTGCAAACCGTCTTCTTCGCTGGTGGCGGCATACGCGGAGGAACGGTGGTTGGCTCATCCGACAAGATGGGCGGTTTCCCAGCGACCGGGCGCCAGACCCCAGAAAACATGGCGGCGACGATCTATCATTCACTGGGCCTGCCCGAAACGGTGGCTTGGTACGATGATCTTAACCGTCCGCACCACATCTATCACGGCGAGCCGATTGCCGGTTTGCTGTAGGCCGCTGTTGAATTTCCCTCCTTGATCCCTAAAGGAAGGAACGGCCTAAACCCGCGAATCGCAATGGTTGCCGGCGTCAATGGTCATATTGGCGGACTTCCACCTTCCCGATTTCGAGATCAGAGCAATTCGCGCCACCACCCAGTGACCGAATCCACGCGACGCTCTGAAATTCCGTAACCGACCTCCCGACACCTCCCGGGTATCATCCATTTACTTGCCCTGGTTGAAAACATGCTCCGCACAGACAGTTACGACAGCCCGCCCCGATTGCGCGCTTGGCGCGAACCCGAAAATTGATTAACATTAACAATCGCTTATGCATTATTTTCCTGCCGGTCGCTAATAGGGCGTGGATCGGATAACACGCAGGAGAAAGATCCCCCACCCAATTTTCCTA
>JAYTRB010000129.1:0-3923 GCA_043746425.1 Planctomycetia bacterium | reverse complement strand
TGAGATTGTCCGGTTCCGCTTCCTGAATTCGGATTACGCTGGATCGCGACCCATTGCGGCGGGTTTGGAGCTGAATTGGGCATTACAAATGCCAATCATACCGAATGCCTGACCGCATTCCTTCCATGAACCTTTTTTTTTTGCCCGATCCGTATTACACTCGCCCCAGCAGCCACTGTCTCGCCTCCCCAGCCCCGATCTCTTACCCAAGTTGGTGTTACGCTCATGCTCCGTCGTGCCCGACTGGCCCTCGAAGATGGCAAAGTTTTTTCTGGCTCTGCCTTTGGCGCCGAAGGCGAAGTCGACGGCGAGGTTGTGTTCAATACGAGCATGACCGGCTATCAAGAGATCCTCACCGATCCATCATATTGTGGGCAGATCGTGACGATGACGTACCCGCAGATCGGCAATTACGGGGTAAATCCTGTCGATGCTGAAAGCGGCAAGGTCTTCTTGAAGGGCTTCATCATTCGCGAGCTCTGCCACCGTCCGAGCAATTTTCGGTCGACGCAATGCCTGTCGGATTATCTGGCCGAGGCGGGTGTGGTTGGGCTTGAGGGAATCGACACACGGACGCTGGTCAAGCATATCCGCATGCGGGGGGCCATGAAGGGAGTTCTGTCGACGATCGATCTCGACGAGGAATCGCTGGTCGCCAAGGCCAAGGCCAGTCCGGGGCTGGTCGGCCAAGATCTTGTTCGTGAAGTCGTCCCCGCGAAAGCCTATGCCTGGGACGACGGGCTTTCAGAGTGGGCGCGATCTCCCGTTTGTGACCCGAACCAGCCGCCTAATCCGATCGATGCTCACGAGCCGCATGTCGTGGCCATCGATTACGGGATGAAATGGAATATTCCGCGGCACCTCCGCGAGTTGGGCTGCCGGGTGACGATCGTTCCCGGTACGGCGACTGCCGATGAAGTTCTGGCCCATAAGCCCGATGGCATATTTTTGTCGAACGGCCCGGGCGATCCGCGCCCGCTGGAATATGCCATCACCACAATCCGAAACCTGCTCGGCAAAAAGCCGATCTTCGGAATCTGTCTGGGGCAGCAACTGCTGGGGCTGGCCGTGGGGGGCGAAATCTATAAGCTGAAATTCGGGCACCGTGGGGCCAATCAACCGGTACTCAATCAGCAGACGGGGCGGGTTGAAATCACGACACAGAACCACGGCTTTGCGCTGCGTCCCGAAACTCTGCCGAAAAACGTCGAAGTCACACATCTTAATCTCAATGACCACACAGTCGAAGGGATCCGCCTCAAAGACTGCCTTGCCTTTGCCGTGCAGTACCATCCTGAAGCGTCGGCCGGCCCTCACGACAGCCAGTACCTGTTCGGCGAGTTCGCGAAAATGCTCCGGTGACGTTTTGAAATGACGAGCCGGCGATGACGCTTGAATGGGTCTTTCCCAACCCCGTGGTCGCAACTGCACCGTGACGTTTAAGCTCGTCGAAAACCTTGATATTTGGCCAGTTAAGTTGTTTACGGCAGACAGAAACAATGTCGATTCAGCTCGCGCCCAAGGCGTTTCAGTCTGTACGGCTGTATCGAAGCTGGCGACGAGCCAGACTGTCGGTCGTGTGCTCTTCACCCTGAGCGTAAGAAGGTTGTCGCGTGTCTGACCGGGTCGCTTTCATTTCTCGAATTCGCGAAGCGGCCGCGCGCGGTCGTGCTCACCGCGTGTCGATCAATCCTGAGGCGACACACGAGGCGTCGTACGTGGGCGGGGGAAACGACAAAGTGGCGACGCTTTTGACTGAATGGACGGCCGTGGGCGGCCGCGGGGCACGTGTTCAGGGTGTCGCTGGAGCCCAGGCGTTTCTTGGCGCGTTTCTTTCTGGCTGCCAGCCGGCCAATGTCCTGTGCTGGCAGCATCCGTTGCTAAGAAGGCTTGAAGTTGCGCGAATTCTGGCCGATCGGCACATCAGCGTTCATGCCTGGGATGAACTGGAACAGCAGCCGGCCGAGCGGCGCTGGCCCGTCGCTTTCGCGGCCGATCTGGGCATTACCAGCGTGGATTGGGCCGTGGCTGAGACCGGCACTCTGGCTCTCTGCTCGCACCCGGGGCAGGGACGAGTCGTCAGCCTTCTGCCACCGAACTATCTGGCGATCATCGAACCGGCCCAAATCGTTCCTGATTTGTTCGATCTGTTCGCGCGGCTCGAGGACGTCAAACACGATCTTCCGTCAAACGTGGCACTCGTGACTGGCCCCAGCAAAACCGGCGACATTGAGCTGAAGTTAACCACCGGCGTTCATGGTCCTGGCAATGTCTGCGTGCTGGTAGTCGAATAATGCTGACGGAGAAGACCGCGAACAATTTGATCTCGCCGGCAGGCAAGACAGAATGCGACAGTCGGTGGGCGTTTTGCAGCCGGGAGCAGAAATCGACTGACGCTGAACTTGTGTAATTCTCTCTGTTTGATACCGACGGACTCGCAATCGGGCAGCTTGCCACCACGAACTTCTTCGCCTTTAAGACAACGATACCCCCGATATGTTTCTTCCCAATTCGCGCATTGAAGTCATCCATCCCGAATTTCTCCGCGGAAAGGGGCGGGTGGTTTTATTCGATTTCGACGGCACGCTGTCGCTGATCCGCGAGGGCTGGCCCGACGTCATGATTCCCATGATGGTCGAGCATCTGGCTCGCACGCCAGCCGCCGAAAACCGGCAGGAGCTGGGCCGCAAAGTCGAAGAGTTCGTCATGCGCCAAAACGGCAAGCAGACAATCTACCAGATGATTCAACTGGCTGAAGAAATCAAGAAACGCGGGGGAACGCCGCTCGATCCGCTGGAATACAAACATGAATACCACGAAAAGCTCTGGCAGCGAATCTCGAAGCGAGTCGATGGTCTCGATCAAGAGACGACATCGACTGAGCTGCACACTGTCCCCGGCTCGCGGGAGCTGCTCGAACGATTGCATGAGCTCGCCTGCCCGGTCTATCTCGCCAGTGGCACCGACCTCGACTACGTGCAGAACGAAGTTCGCGCGCTGCGGCTTAAGGACTTCTTTGAAGATCGAATCTATGGCGCCATTGACGATTACCAGAATTTCTCTAAGAAAATGGTGATCGAACGGCTCGTCGGCCAATTGAGTCTCGAACCCGGCGCTTTGATCGGTTTCGGTGATGGCTTCGTGGAAATTTCAGAGGTTAAGCGCGTGGGCGGAATTGCCGTCGGAGTCGCCAGCGATGAGAAGCATCGCACGGGCATCGATGAATGGAAGCGCCATCGGCTGATCGAAGCCGGCGCCGACATCATCGTTCCCGATTATCGCGATCGGGAGGCACTGCTCGAGCTCTTGGGTTTGAATACGCGGCGCGCCTAGTCGCCTCTCGCGTCAGTGCGCAGTGGCGTTCACCCGGCAGCAGTAGCGCGACGCGGTTGATCTGCGGCAAGACAAGAATCGAATAGTGTCTCGGCCAGGGGGGCTGGCAAGCGGGCCACTTGCGGCCACCGTCAGCGATCTTCGGACGGCGCGGCAAGCATACGGATTGGTAGGCAATGCGCAAGATGGAATGGCGTTCCCTTTTCGCATAGACTGGGGGCGCCCAGCGACAGCCATTGCACGACCTGCGCACCACATGGCTGCGAAGTGCGTGTTCTTGTTCACAACGGGCTGCGAACTGCCGACAAATTGAGCGACTTATAGAGAGACCGATTTCTGATGCCCGAACCTGCCGCGCAGCCGCCTTGTGACCCAATCTGGACGGCGATCCGCGCTGAAGCCTGGTCAGAGGACGAACGCGACCCGATATTGCGGAAGTTTCTGAAAGAGACGGTTTTGAAGGGGCGCACGCTGGAGGATGCGCTGAGCCTGCAATTGTCTTCCAAATTGGCAACCGAGCACGTTTACGCGATGATCTTGCGAGCGCTCATCGACCAGGCGTTTGCCGCCTCGCCTGCGATCGGTCATTC